>NZ_JAMOKU010000021.1:0-92937 GCF_023656845.1 Parabacteroides sp. Y3-G-102
GAAGGGCTCTGTTCGGCCCAGAGGTAATGTGTCTATGTTATCAGTATGAAGTTAAAAGAAGTGACTACTATATCAGTATTACTTTATAACTACTGTCTACTGATTACGTTTATAAACAAAAAAGTGTCTAGATAAATCAGGAAAAGACATTCCAATAGGAAGACTCAGGAGTTTTTTGCTGAAGAAACTTTAGTTTCTACAGCATGAAACTAAAGTTTCTCCCTAGTGGAACTAAAGTTTTTCTATAGCAAAACAAAAGTTTTCCTTATAAGAAATTTTAAGAAACTGCAATATATTGATTTATAAACACATACTATACATCCCTTTCTGTCCATAATCATATCTTCATCAATCTTGATAGAATAACGAGAACTGTTTGCCGGACTCATTTAAGTATATAGAACGAAGCTCTTTGTTCTTAGCGGAATTGTAAGTATTTTTGCGAAGCGAATTTAAAACTTAACGACATTGGCAAGAAAGAAGAAACAGTTGCCTATATTAGAAAAGGTAACCATTACGGACGTAGCCGCCGAGGGCAAGGCTATCGCGAGAGTGAACGATATGGTGGTATTTGTACCCTTCGTCGCTCCGGGAGACGTGGTTGATATTCAACTGACCCGTAAGAAGAATAGTTATGCGGAGGGGAAACCTGTATATTTCCATGAGTACTCGGCCAAACGTGCGGAGCCGTTTTGTGAGCACTTCGGTGTCTGTGGAGGTTGCAAGTGGCAACATCTTCCCTATGAGGAACAACTTTACTATAAGCAAAAACAGGTCTACGATAATCTTACCCGCATCGGGAAAGTCGAAATGGAAGAGAAACTTCCGATCTTAGGTTCCGAGCGCACGACTTTCTACCGGAACAAGCTTGAGTTTACTTTCTCAAACAAGAAATGGCTTACGGAGGAAGAGATCCAGTCCGGTGCCTCTTTCGATTGCATGAATGGTGTCGGGTTTCATATACCGGGGATGTTCGATAAGGTATTGGACATCCATAAATGTTGGTTGCAAGATGCTATATCGAACAAGATCCGTCTTTGCGTCAAGGAATATTGCCTATCTCATGAGGGATATCCTTTCTTCGATTTACGGAACCAAGAGGGATTCGTTCGTACGTTGATGATCCGTACGGCATCCACTGGGGATTTGATGGTCGTATTGGTTTTCTTCCATGAGGATGTAGAGCGCAGGGAAGCGTTATTATCTCATCTGGCGGAACGATTCCCGGAAATCACGTCCTTGATGTACGTCATCAACGGCAAATGTAATGACACGATCACCGACCAAGAAGTTCTCGTATTCAAGGGAAAAGATCATATCATCGAGGAGATGGAGGGGCTTCAATTCAAGGTAGGTCCTAAGTCTTTCTATCAGACAAACAGTGAACAGGCTTATAATCTATATAAAGTGGCTAGAGAATTTGCGGGTCTTACCGGAAATGAGATGGTGTACGATTTATATACCGGGACAGGTACGATCGCTAATTTCGTCTCTCGTCAAGCAAAGAAGGTTATCGGCATCGAATACGTACCGGAGGCTATCGAGGACGCAAAAGTGAATTCCGCCTTGAACCATATAGAGAACACGCTTTTTTATGCCGGTGATATGAAAGATATCCTTACGCAGGATTTCATAAACCAACACGGACGTCCGGATGTTATTATTACCGATCCACCACGTGCCGGTATGCATGATGATGTGATCAACACTATTCTCTTCGCCGAGCCGGAACGTATCGTTTACGTTAGCTGCAATCCTGCTACGCAAGCCCGCGATTTGAGTTTGTTGAGCGTGAAATACTCCGTCAAGAAAGTCCGTCCGGTCGATATGTTTCCTCATACACATCATGTGGAGAACGTGGTTTTGCTTGAGAAAAAATAAACATATAATATAATGTATAGGAAATACGTCCCCTTTCTGCTCTTTTTGTTCTTCTTGTATGGTTGCAACGGTAACAAACAAGAGGAGAAAGAGGAGGTTTCCGTTTTCGTGGATTTACCGCAACTGAAAGCGGAAGGCGAGATCACGGCGGTGACTTTATACAGTTCTACCTCCTACTTCCAATATAAGATGCAACCCATGGGTTACGAATACGATCTGATAAACGATTTTGCCAAGAGCCAAGGTTTGAAATTAAACATCAAGGTCGCCGAGAATCCTGCCCGCCTGATCGAGATGCTTGAAGCCGGTGAGGCCGATGTTGTAGCCTACCCTATCCCAATCAATAACAAGCTGAAACAAGAGGTCATTTATTGCGGCCGGGAGGATATCTCCAGTCAAGTATTGATACAACGGGCCAATAAAGGCGATAAGCTTCTTACCGATGTCACTCAATTAATCGATAAGAATGTTTACGTAAAGCCTAACACCAAATACTCCGAACGACTGAAGAACTTGGATGAGGAACTCGGCGGAGGAATCCATATCCAAAAAGTGGAAAATGACTCCATTGCTACCGAAGATCTTATCGAGATGGTCTCCTTGGGCGAAATTCCCTATACGATCAGCGATGATAACACCGCCCGCCTAAACAAGACTTATTATTGGAATATCAATGTCGACCTAAAGGTTAGTTTTCCCCAACGCTCTTCATGGGTGGTAAGGAAAAGTAGTCCGGACTTGGCGAAGGCCATCGATGAATGGGCTTCCGATAAAACGGGTAAACATTCTTTCAAGGCAGTTACTAAGCGGTACTTTGAATTAAGCAAGCGACCTTTTACCGCAGATATTCCGGAGGTAAAGAATGGACATATTTCCCCGTATGACCCTTTTTTCAAGAAACATGCGAAAAACATCGGATGGGATTGGCAGCTGCTGGCGTCTATTTCCTATCAAGAGTCTCATTTCAATCCTACGGTTGTATCGTGGGCCGGTGCCGAGGGGCTTATGGGAATCATGCCAAATACGGCGAAGGCATTAGGTGTCACCCCGCATGAATTGAAAGATCCGGATACGGGAATCCGTACGGGAGTAGATTGTTTACGGCGCTTCCGTCAAGGTTTTTCTGAGATTACGGATCCTGAAGAAAAAGTCAAGTTTACCCTAGCGGCTTACAACGCTGGGATCGGACATATTTACGATGCGCAGCGATTGGCCCGAAAATATGGAAAAGATCCCAATAAATGGGATAATAATGTAGCGGAATATATTCGTTTGAAAAATGATCCCGAGTATTATAACGATCCTGTTTGCAAGCATGGATACTTGCGTGGCTCAGAAACATATAATTACGTGCGGGAAGTGTTGGAGCGTTATCATTACTACAAGAAAAAGTCATAGTTATAAAAAAATTCATAGCTATGAGTGAAAGTAGTCATAACTATGAATTTTCTGCAAGTAAATGCCACTTAAAAATTATAGGCGACACCTATGCCTAATATTTCCTTGAACTGGACCTTCGCCCCCCGTTTCTCTCCATTATCCTCAAAAGTTTTCACGTCGTTATCATATTTAAGCGTCGTATTGAGTGTAGCGGACAGGAATTTATTAATCTTCATGCTTATCAATACATCCCAATTGACATCGATATTTCCGAATTGATCGCTATAAGGAGTAAAAAAGTCAGCTGTAGTAATCAAGTTCACGTTTTCCATCACGATTAATTCCGCACGAGCTTTCAGGTAAGCTCCCCATTCCATTCTGAAGCGATCTCCCGGATCGACCCCGAAAGCTCCTAACTCGGAAAGGTAATCATCCTCCACGAAAGTCATCTTCGTGGAAGCCGGAGAAAGATAAACCGAATAATTGCTTTTGGGACGATATTCCATACCTACGGAGATATTCGAATACGCCGGCGCAAAGAAGTTCGATATATAATGTGTCTTATCCGGATAATTATATCCTTTGGCAAACTGGGTGTTTAAATCTCCCATCAACGTATAATACCATACATTATTGGTGGAATATCCTAATTGGGTAGACAGGGTTATATTATCGGTACTTTTCCTCATTCCCTGCGATTTAGTCTTTGATAATCCGTAATCGAGAGCGAGATTGGTTACCCATAACCAGTCACCGCTTTTATGTGTTAATGTCCCATTCAGATACGCATTTCCGGCAACAGAGTTCTCACCGCCAGCCGACCAATTCGACATCGCCGTTTGCGACAAGTTCAAACCTGTCACACCTTTCAGTACCCATTTGCCTTCCTCATATCCTTTATCATCCGTTTGACTATATGTGATTGTCGTTAATGCGACAAACAATGTCATGAAGAATATACGTTTCATATTGTGATATATTTTAGTTATTAAAAAATAAGACGTCCTATCATTTAAACAGGTTTGATTAATTTTTGTTTAGAAAAGCCTAAAGTTGAAAGGATGTCACATTTGTTACACCTTTATACGGATAAACCCCTTATTTTTGTATCCGATAATTAAGTAATTTGATTTATGGAACAGTTACATGCACACGAAGTCCTTCATATGATGGAGGGTAATAGTTATTCAGAAGCTTCTTTAAAAGAAGCGATCGTTAAGACTTTTGGTGAGGATCAGCGTTTCTATACTTGTTCGGCAGAAAATATGGATACGGATGAGTTAATCGTATTTCTGAAACAAAAGGGGAAATTCATGCCTGTCGAAAATGGTTTCACGGTAGATATTACAAAGGTTTGTAATCATTAAAGATTCTACGACACTATCAATGACTCTAGGCTAAATCAAAAGAATTTAGCCTAGAGTCATTTGCCTAAAGTTAAAAAAGACTTTCGATTCTACTCAATGGATAATACTATTCCTATAAATAATCGCAAATGATTTTTGCATCAATTCATAATCTTTATCAGAGACATAACTTGGCCTACGGTTACCCGCGTGATTTATCATCCAGACAAAAGACTCTATATACTTTAGTATCTTATTTGACTTATCACTTTTTATACGTGACAAATAATCCATTTTTCCTAAAAGATAATTACTCACTTCAAAAACACTCATCTTATTACACTCATTCAACAATGATATTAATTCAAGGTCTTCCATAATCTTTATTTTTATTACTACAAATATAATATATTTAATCAAATAAACAAATCATATAGACAGATTTTCATCTTTAATTCTTTTACATAAAATAGCAAAAATGGAAAATGAACACATCTCTAAATTATATACCACTAATCTAAATGAGATCATTGAAGTTCATTGCCATTAGATAGGAAGTAGTTTCCTTAAAAAGAAATCAGATGGTCCTACAACAATAAAAATAGGCTTAAAAGAAAAATATTTAATAGATTTGTTTTGATATTCAAATAATAAAGATTATGTTTGATGCGCATTTTGTTGCAAGTGAAAATATTGGGGATTTTTTGACGTTCTGGAATAACACAGACAGCAACCCGGCAAGTTTTGTACTACCGGGTTGTTTTTTATCCATGATTGATCCTATACGTGTAAAAGTGTGAGTCCGAAAACCTACCATACCTGCGAGCCTTCCAACAAACATTCTATAGGCCTTTTATGTTATGGTTGTAAATGGTCTATTTATGCTTACTGGTTTTTTAAATACCTTAGCGACAATAATAAGTGTGACAAGCCTTCTGATTGTCACCTATGGTGCATTAATCGGAGTCATCTCATTTTTCAGAAATGAACTTAAGCGACTTACTGGTAATTATTCCATTACTAACATAAGAAAACTAAGAGCTGTATTCGGTACATACTTACTTCTCGGACTAGAATTTTTGATAGCGTCAGATATCTTAAAAACAGTATTGGAACCAACACTTAATGAATTGGCCATTTTAGGTGGAATAGTCGTGCTTAGAACAGTTCTGTCTGTCTTTCTGAATAAAGAGATCAAGGAACTAGAGACTGAAAATAAAGATACCGAGTAGATCCCATAAAGTTTTCAAGGGAAAGTACAGAAAAATGGCGCTTAAGTCTTGCATGAATAGGATTTAAACGCCATGAAGTAAAGTTAGAAAACCAAACCGCTCGGCCTTCACAGGTGAAGCGGAAGTGGATATATTGCCTTAAACTAATACCTTATATTATTATAACCAGATTAAAGATCATAATGTTTATGCTTTTGATGAATTTCAATAGCCAAAATAAAACAGAAAATAAAAATCCGCATCCAGTGTCACTGCTACATGCGGATCAAAAATAACAAACTCTTACAAGAGTTAGGCACTACATAAAGTTGTATTATACTAATAAGCAGACTGAACCACATCAAAGTGTTGATTCCTTATGTTGTTTTTTTCTCATCATTTACATATTCCAAAATGTCGCTTGGCTGACAGTCTAATGCTCTACAAATTGCCTCTAGGGTACTAAAACGAATTGCTTTCGCCTTTCCCGTTTTTAAGATAGAAAGGTTAGATAATGTCAAACCAACTCTTTCAGAAAGTTCGTTCAAAGAAATCTTCCGCTTTGCCATCATTACATCTAAGTTTACAATAATAGGCATAATTAAACTGTTAAGTCATTCTCTGATTTCATATCTATCGCATTTTGCAATAATTTTTCAAATACAGCCACGGCTGTCGCAACTACGATAGCGACAAAAGTAGTTACGATACAAATGGCAAGAAAACCTGCGGGGTCATCTTCTGTATTATGGGTCAACCTTATAAATAGTCCTGCCACCACGATTAAAATACTTAGTAAGATCGCACAATGCTTTATGTTCTTCAAAGTCTTTACAGAGTTTGTTGAAAACACTTTATTTTGCCCAATATAACCGAGCAACCTAAAAGCATTGTACAACGCAACAAAAAAAGCGATTGACGCTCCATATCCATATAAGATAAATGGATCAGCGTAAGTACTAAATAAATCTAGGTGTGTGGCTCGTCCCTCAGTTAAGGGAAACCAAATCAAAATAATAAGTGCCACAATACCGATAAGAACAATAACTGTTTGAAGATATGCTGTTGAAATTCTTTTCATGACGTATGATGTTAATTTTAAACGACGTTGCAAATGTAATAAATATTTATTGATAAACAATAAATGAATAGCGAAATTCAAAAAACAGTCTCTTTCTCAAGCTAATTAAAAAATCTGGACTTGAATCGCCAGTGTAGTGTCGAAGTACAATGATCTCCCATTTGGAAGGGAGAATGGGAATAGAAGAAAAAAAGAACGCCTACCTGAAAAGTGGTAGACGCTCATTGCATACGGTTATTGGGACAAATATAGAGTTTATTTCTATCTTGGATTATCCTATTCATTAATAACTACTTCATCTCTTCTCCCTTTTCATTAAAGATAGCGATAGCCTCCTTGCCCTCGATTACCAAAATCACCTTAAAGAGTTTACCTTCAGTCTTTTCCGCAACATATACCTCTTGGATCGCTGAATCCGGATAAGATTTTTAATTAAACAATCTATTCATATTAACGTAATCAATAGATATAGAACAACGGATATGCCGAATTTCGCCTATCTACAGATAATCATGACACACAACATCTTATATTTTAGCATTAACATATGGATTCCATGCGGAAACAAATAAAAATCCGCATCCAGCTTCACAGCTACATGCGGACCAAACAAATAACAAACTCTACTTATATGAAAAAACAAATACTACTAACAAATTATTATACGATGACTACTATCAAGGTGACTTCTGAGTCATTTTATAGTATAACAGAAGATTGTTTGAAAAGGTTCACCAGTAATTTCTTTTAGGCTGAGAGCTTTTCTTTTTATCGACTGTTTGAATATAAAACATTTCAAGCTGCAAATTGTTTTACAAACAAAGATAAAAATGATGATTGATCGGTTTGAGGCATGATTAAGAAGTTACTTTCTATATTATTGTTTATGATAATGCTCTTTGCCTTCCGGATGAATGCGGAAGCGGATGAGGAACACTTTTCTAACGGTTCCTATCGTTAGCGCACTAGGATTAACATTAAATGAAAGCGCTTCCGACGCTATGGTTGGTGGAGCAGTTACCCAAAACGACAAATTTCAAGTAAAACACGGCGATTACTCCTAAATATTTAGGGATAATCGCTTTTTTATGAATAGATTTCAAGTAAAATTAGGACATTTATCCAATTATATCCGTAATTTTAGCCCAATTAAATCAATAGCAATTATGGAAAGAATCGTTAATCATCCTATTTTAACAATTCCACAAGAGGGAGAACACACTTTTTTATTCAATGGCAAACCCGTAACGGGAATGAAGGGTTTTACCATCGCCGCCGCCTTACATCAGGCCGGCTATCCAGTACACAGTCATAGCGTAAATGGCCGCAACCGTTCGTTGAATTGCGGTATCGGTAAATGTGGCGCCTGCGAAATGCTGGTAGACGGAGAAGTAAAGCGTATCTGTATTACGAAAGTAGACAATGTAAAGGAAGTATCGGAAATAACAGTACAGAATTATACGACAGATTCCCAAATAGAACCCAGAGAAGAACCGGTAGAGATCTATCGAACCGATGTGGCCATCATTGGTGCCGGCCCCGCTGGATTAGCTTGTAGGGAAACCTTAAAAGAGCTAGGCTTGAACAGCATCGTAATCGATAGCAATGATAAGATTGGCGGTCAATTCTTGATGCAAACCCATGCATTTTTCTTTTTCGAGAAAGAGCGGCGCTTTGGCGGTATGCGTGGTTTCGATATAGCGAAAACTTTAGCCGGAGACGACCACTCTGGTATTTTCTTACATTCTACGGTCTGGGATATCCTACAAAATAAGCGTATCGCCGTAAAAGACATGCTTAACCATAAAAATTTTTATGTAGAAGCTCAAGCCTTGATAGTCGCTACTGGTGCGGTTCCTTTTATGCCGACCTTCGAGAATGATGATGTGCCCGGAGTTTATACAGCGGCAGTCGTACAGAAAATGATGAACGCTGAATTCACGTTACTCGGCAAAAACATATTGACAGTAGGCGCCGGTAATATAGGTTACCTAACGTCTTACCAATTGATGCAAGCCGGAGCGAAAGTCAAGGCTATTTTAGAGGCGATGCCCCATGAAGGTGGATTTCCGGTACAAGCGAATCGAATTCGCCGCCTTGGCATACCTATTTATACCTCTCATATGCTTTTGAAAGCCATTCCAAACCAGGATCGGACAGGTATCACTGGCGCGGTTGTCTGCGAATGCGAGAACTTCAAGCCAATCCCGGGAACAGAGAAAGTGATTGATGGTATTGATGTTATTAATATATGTACAGGATTGATTCCCGACAACCAATTGCTAACCAAAGGCCAATATACATTTGGAAAACGTTGTGCCGGCGTAGGTGATGCTGTACGAATCGGAGAAGGTACTACCGCCGTACTAAGAGGAAAGCAAGCCGCTTATGAGATCGCCCAAGAGCTAGGCGTACGTTTCAACTACAACGATTACTTACAAATATCTAAGGAATACATCGACTCCCAGCAACATCCGATCCGCATCAAGGAAGAGTCCCCAAGGCCCACTCCCGAACGTCAAGCCCAACGCCCTTTCGTTCGTTTGGATTGCCTATACGGTTTCGCTTGTAACCCTTGCTCTTTCGCTTGTCCTCAAAAGGCGATCACCAAAAGCTCCACCAGCGTAACGCCCGAGATCGATTACGAAAAATGTACCGGCTGTATGCAATGCGTATCCCATTGTCCGGGGCTGGCTATTTTCGGCTACGATACCCGGAAGCAAAACTTATTCTTACCGGTAGAATACGAGGTAGAAGAAGGTGCCGAGGTGTGGCTCGTCGATGATAACGGGAAGAAACAAGGCGAAGGTATCATTGAGAAAGTATTAAAGAAGCCGACAAAAACAAACGTGGCCCGTGTGAAAGCGGCAGGAATGGAAAACGATGCCTTATTGAATATCACAGGATTCATCGTAAAAGAAAACTATCCGGAGGAAATCGACTTCAAGCAAGAGCCGGAGTGTGAGTCGGAGACCTATGTTTGCCATTGCGAGGACGTATCTTTGGACGAGCTACTTTCCGCCATTGGGGATCGTAAATATATCTCCGTCGACGAGGTAAAACATATCACCCGCCTAGGAATGGGGCCATGCCGGGGAAAACGCTGCATACCCCGCCTACGCATGAAACTAAGGGAAAAAGGTATCGAACTGGTAGGCGACGCTACCCCCCGTGCTCCCCTATCTACCCGCTTCGTCCTAGGGGAAATGTATCCGCAGCGTCAGATAGCGGATACCTATAAAGTAGATTCCGGAAAGCAGGTTCGTAAGACGGAAGTCTTAATCGCCGGCGGAGGTATAGGTGGTAGCGCATTATTCCGTTATTTTGCGGAAGCCGGTAAAAAGACCGTGCTTATTAATGCGGATCGAGGATCATCATGGCGTAATATCGGTGGTGGTCGTCCAGCGTTCTCGATCCCCGAATTAGCGGAGATCGCCCGTAATAACCAAACGATATTCGAGGAGACACAAAAAGAATACGATATCCATTACCGTGAGATACGCTATATCACGTTCGCCCACGACGAGGCTACCTACAATGATCTGGAACGTTCCTGCGGTTGGTCCAACGCTTATTTGATCGACAAGAAAGACTTCCAGAAAGAGGTGTCTCCCTACTTCAACACGAACCAAAACACCTATTTCGCCGCACAAATCTCCCAGCATTGTTGGCAAGCTACCCCGGGGCGTGTGATAGACTTTATACGAAACAAAGGCAAAGAGCGGCAAGGTGAGGTTTTGGAAGACACACACCTAGTGGAAGTACACAAAAACGGTGGAAAATATCACGTCTTATTATATACGCATGATAAGCGATACATCGAATACGAATGTGATCATTTCGTGAACGCCCTCGGTTATAGCGCCGAGCGTTTCGCCCGCATGCTAGGCCTTTACACCGGCCTCTATCCGGTCAAGCACCAAGCGTTGATTACCCATCGCCTACCGAATCTGGGTAAAGACGGGGATATCCTCGATATGTTGATAGACCGCCGGAAACGTAACGACTTCTCCGCTGTCTACGGTCAGCAATTCGCCGAGACCGGACAGATTATCGCTTGCGCCTCCCCCGCTGTCGACGCTAAAGCGGAGATCAGCAACTTTGATGAGTTGAAGTTTAATACCCGTCGTTTCATGGAGATCATCTCCGAAGTGTTCTGCGATTGGATTCCATCGTTAGCCACAGTACCCGTACAAGCCACATGGTCCGGTTATTATGTAGAGCCTCGCTACATTATCGATCCGGATAACGGACTATTCGTCGGTTTGCAAGGTCACGGCTTCATGCTCGCTCAATACTTGGCTAAACTATACGTAGATAAAGCGTTAGGCCGTACCGTTCCGGATTATATGGAGCGATTGAGGCTCGATGGAGACGGAATTAGTGAGAAAGCTTTCAAATAAACTATAAATAAAACAAAACCTCCTCTACCACAATTGGTAAGGGGAGGTTTTGATAAAACCAATCTTTTCTATTTTTGTTATTCTATATCCATAAATAGTAATCATATGAATATAGAAACAACAGACAACTCCCCTTTGCTACAGGAATGTATAGAAGAATTGATCAGTAGTAAAATCGATGAGGGGAAAGGAAGAACCGCTGGGAATTATCGAAGCGCATGGAATAAATTATCCACCTTTTTAGGTCCGAGAGTAACGGAGTTTACATTTGCCGACTTAACGACCGATTTTCTTCATCACTATCTTTTATGGTTGATGCAAGGGGAAGACGGGAAACAGGCTCCCTTGAAACCGGGTAGTTTGGACTTCTACATTCGTAATCTAAAGACAATGTACAACAAGATCGCTCAAGATAAACAAATGGATGTTCCGAGAGAAAGCCCGTTCTCCGGCCTGCAGATAAAGGTCCCACCCACCCGGAAAAGGGCTTTGCCAAGCCTCGACCTACAAAATCTGGCGACTCTTGAGCGGCCCAAGAACCCACACGCCTGTACGGCCCTTCACTTGGCTCTTTTCTTATTTTACGCTAGAGGTATGTGCTTCGTGGATGTCTTTAATTTGCGACACAGCAATATAAACGATGATTATATCCACTACGTACGTAGCAAGACTGGCGTAGCGATGCAAGTAAAGATCACCCCCGAGATGAAGAACATCATATTCTCTTATCGGCGTTTCAATAACCCGTGGATATTCCCTTTCTTACACGAGAAAATCAGCGGAGAGGGAGAAGTCACGGCCCAGTCCGCGCTTCGGAGAGTGAACCGCCACTTAAAGAAAATGGGAGAGCAATTACACTTCGAACAGCCATTCACTACCTATGTGATGCGGCATAGCTGGGCTTCCATGATGCTGGAGGCGAATTCGGAAATCGGCATTATCAGCCAATCCTTAGGACATATGTCCCTACGGACTACCGAGATCTATCTTGGCCGGATATCAGTATCTAAAATAGACAGGGCCTCCGATAATATGTTGAATAATTTGGTTCGCGGCTCTTCCTCCCGGCAAAGAAGTAAAAATAAGGTGATGGCTTTAAGAGACAATCCTCCTATACAAATAAAAGAGACAATCGGCAAGAAATGCAAGAAGCTCATTTCCTCGATTGCCTCTAAGTTATTCTCATTTATTTAAAATAGTTCATGCAGGAATGCCAAAGGGTAGATTCGTCAAGGCATTCCTGCACAGCCCTTAGAATGGATACTATTTCTCTTCACCAAAATTAACAGTATTCTCGACATTGTCCACATCATCAAAGACAGCCACGTTGCCGTTTGTTATCGTTACACGGAGGTCGGCACTATTAGAGCCGGCGATATTCACCGTCAGCTTATAATGATAATCCCGATAGATATTGTAATCGGTCACCAAGTCACCCCCAAGATAGAATTTATACTCTACATCGATCGGCGAAGAGTATGCTCCTCCACCCAAAGGATACTGATATTGCCCTCTTACCAATAGATAAGTGCATCCTTCCAAAGATCCGCCAGTCCCCGGCCCCATATCCTTCTTATTCTTCTCTTGCGCCGTGGTAGCTAAACCTGTACCCCGGATATTTTCCGCCATATAGAAAACTCCTTCTTTATCACCGAGTGTTATTCCTGATACAGGTATCTCCTCCGTATAGAAATTAGTAGATAAAGGACTTGAAATCGTTGGATATGTCGAGTCGTCATCATATAGCCGGGTTACTTTAGGTACATTTGACATAATAACCGGTTTCGTATCAATTAACTTAAAATTGCCAGAGGCCACTGAAGAGTTCACGGTCACGGTCACTTTCGCGAACGCCCTGTACATACGGGATAATACGACCAACCTCATGTCAGCCTCTGAGCTAGAGGGATCCTTCGTATAGTCGGTCGGTCCCGAAGATAGTATATTAGTACCTGTTGGAGCACCATCTCCTGAATAAGCAATACTTTTCGTTTTAGCCATCAGATCTGTTACAGAAAGGGTCTTAGGAATACCACTGGTACCATCATTACCAAATAAACTGGCGGTTGCCTCCGTCGCATTCATTTCCTCCGCATTTACGATAATATAAAACTCACTAGTCTCGTTCTTAAAACGCATATCATCCTTTGTTAATTGAATCAATAACTGGCTATAGTCAGTACCACCACTTCCCGGCACAGCCGTTATGCTATTCCTATCGGCAAAGACAGCTTTCAACAACTCGGTTCCATCCTTTTTAAACTGTAAAATCCATACGTTATATATATTAGTATCTCCCAATTTAAGAATTGTCGTTTCCGTTCCCGCTTTCGTCTCTACATCAATCGTACCCGGTACCCTTAACAGGAACTGGAAAGCACATTCCTCCCCTCCTTCGGATGTTGATGGTATCATTTCCTCATTACTACATGCCCCTAGCAGCAAGCATAGTATACAAAATAAACTTATTCTTATTCTCATTTTCAGTTCCTCCTTATTCTCCACCAACGGGATCTGTCACATTTTTTATTTCCGTGAATTCCAATATACCCAATGTCAGTTCTGTTTCTTTAAAATCCCCAAAGAACTTCAAGGTAAATTCAAAGCTATAGGACATACCGGGCAAGAAAGTCTTACGAGCGGTAGCATTGAATACAAAATGACCGGGCACAGATCCACCATTTCCATTTTTATCATAATCTACCGTTAAATCAATTACAAACTGTAATTCCGACCCGCTTAAAGGCAATACGATTTTACGTGGATCTGAGGTATGAGGCAGGCCTACAGCTACGGAATTATTGAAAGAGCTAAAATCCACTCCGTTGTTTTCATTCGCAACTCCATCCGAATACCATGCATTATCCCCTAGCCGATAAGTTCTTGAATCAGATAAGTTTTTCATCGTTATAAAGTTTACACGCAAGCCTTTTACAGTAACAGGAGATACACTAGCCGCTTTTACCGACACCTCTACTTGCGAGCAAAGCCGCGTGAACGGATTCGTCAAGGTAACCGACATCGTGTTTTGTCCCGCTTTCTGGGGCTGGACAGTTATATCGTTCATGAACGTATACATAAAATCTTGCCCATTTTGCACGGTCACCAGATTTCCATCACCCAATTCCGGCGCATTCTCTTCATTGTAGGAAGTGAAATAAAGGTTATATACACCGCGATACAAAAATAGGGCCTTGCCCGATTGGGCGGTGACCTTTCCATCCGCACCCACCACATAAGTACCTTCCGCCGAAGGAGTACCAGTTTCACCAGTCCCAGTCTTAGTACCGGTCTCAGTCTTAGTCTCCACCTTGAAAGCATAGACTTTAATCAACGCTTTATCATTCAAGGCTGAAACGGCCGCAGCCTTGGTTACGTTCGCTTGATAAAGATCGAACTCCAAGGCAACCTTATCACCTTCCCCTTCTTCCCAAAAAGATTCCTTTTGGCAACCCACCAACGTGACCAAAAGCCATAGACTTACAAAACTTAATACATATCTCATATCTCCTCCCTTCTTATTTAAATACCCACACTCGTATTCTGATCTGTACTATTTTGCCAATCGTATACGGTTACGCCCTCGAATGTACCTTCCATCTTATCAATACGTATCTTATAGACATAATGATAACCCGCCAACCATTTCACCCCGCTTTCGGAAGAAATAGAGGCAGTTTCAAACTCACGTTCCACCCCATCTACATCCACTGTCAAACGGAACGACAATACTTGCTCGGCAGCGTCCATCGGGGCTACGAGACAAGATATGTTCGGTTGCGTCAACGAGGTTTCCAATATTTTCGAACCGGTCAACTCTATCGAGGATGTCCCCGCTAGGCCATTCAGACGCCCTAGTTCCTCCCCTGTCCCGTTCAATCGCATGTCCGCCTTACCGATTTGCAGACGTCCGGTGTTACTACGTATATCTATTTTTTTCAGCGTTAAGATCTCATCGCTGGCATTCGCAGACTTATAGATATAGAAACTCACCTTTGTCAAGGCATGGAACAATTGAAGGCTGATTATCTTTGAGGTTTTGGAAGCCTGAACCGGCGTAGCATAAAGGTAATCGATCTGTTTACCATCGAATGTATCCGCATCCCGGACCGTGACCTCGACAGAGTACACGCCGGAGGAGGCTGTTACGTTAATGGCCTTACCTTCTTCTTCCGTAGGATAATAAGCATACACATCCGTAGCGGTACTACCCAGCAGTGGCGCGGATTCACATCCCCATGTTACTCCGGATTTGGAATACACCGGATTCACCCATGTATCACTGGAGTTCTTCAAATACAATTTCACGTTATCCACAGAGGTAGTCACAGCCTTCGTAACAGCGTCGTCAGCCAAAGAGACCGATCGCAGCTCAAGGGTGGAACCTGCCTCCACCTCCGGTATCCCGTCTGACTGGCAAGCTCCCAACAGGGAACAGAGGGCCAATCCCCAACCTAGATTATATAAATTTCTCATATTCTTCATTCTTTATAGATTTTAAATGGATCAAGTGGCGCTAACAGGATTGTCGGGAACCGTTGTCTCCGTAAACCCCATTACTTCCACGGAAGTCAATATCAATTCATCGGATGACGTGAAGTTATATACATAATTCTTACTAGCCCCAAATGTGTATGCCGGCTGAGTAAATGTTTGTTGTGTAGCCTCTGGACTTGAAGCACCGTCAAGCGTACGGGAAACGCTTAGCTTGAAACTCATATTCGCTCCCGGTCTTAAGATACAGACGAAAGTATGCTTATCGCTAGCTACGGTATTATCCCCTGTATGCAACATCTCGATCGTTTCAGAAGAAGAGGCACCAGTCCGGATGCCATTGCCTGCCAAGGTAGCCGTCACATTCCTATATTTTGTAGTAGCACCCCCTGATGAGGCATAATTAATTGAGATCGTGATCTTCGCCGCTACTGGCATAAAGGTAAAGTTTACCTTGTTGCTACTCAAGGTAACGTTAGAGCCGCCTTTCGCTTCCAGTTTATTGCTTTGCCAGAAATTCTCATAGGATTTCTGGTCTTGCAGAATAAAGGTGAAAGCTGCCGGATATGAGGCCGAGAATGAAGAAGCCGTAGATGATCCGGAAACCGTCAACGAGCTTCCCGCCGTTTTCGGAATCCACCCGTTCGTGGCATCCTTTCGGTAAGTCACGGTCTGGCTCCCACCATTAATCTGTATCTCATCGTCCGTACTAAAGCTACTCTTATCATAGTTCGTAGCGTCGACCGCACGGGTAGACAGAGAAGAAACGATCTCCGCCGTCACCTCCAAGGGCTGTCCACCTTCCAGATCCACCTCTGAGGTACAGGCGGGGGTGAGCAATAGCAATAAGCCTCCGGACAGGTGGAGCATGGTTTGTCGTATATTCATAGTATAATGTATCATAATGCTATATAGTTGTTAAGTTAAATTTCCTCCAGCCATGATCTCATCCGTCCATTTGCCGATGGTACAACTTTCCGGGATCAGCATGTCGTTATGCAAGGTCAAATTATATGTATAGTGGTAACCGGTCCGCAAGGCACAACCCGTTAAGGTAGCCTTGTAGGTAACACCATCGCAAGTGAGAGAGACCGTTAGATCCGTAGCAGGGGTTCCCGCACTACCACCTACAGCCCTTAGGATACCACACCATTCATATTTCCGGGATGCATCGACCGGGTAAGGCCGATATAGCGTGATCGTCTGGTTCGTAGATACAGCCGTACGTATCCCCGCCGCCGCTACCAATACGGCATCATTGGCGATGGTAGTCTCACGGTTCACGGTAAACTTCAAGGTCAACTTCGAATTGACGTGCGTAAAGGGCTTGCCGCTCGACGTAAAGTCCAGCGTACCGTCGCTGGATGTGGCATCACCCGTTTTCAGCAGGTTACTGGCCAGATAAGCAGCGCTCGTGGTTTGAAACTGGTTGATGGCCGAGTAATCCGCCGGAAACTGCGCCGAATACGTAACGGCAGGCTCCAAGGTCACAGGCGAGGTTCCCACCACGGTCCATGCGGAAGTCCCGTCATACCGATAGCTGGCCGATTGGGAAGCCGCCGTCCCACTTGCCTTTTTTGTCCTTGTCACCTTTATCTGATCGCCGGAAAGGAAGGATGTCCTATCGAAACCATTATCCGAGCTAACCGCCTCGCCGCTTTTGGTAACAGGGCTGATCTCGGCAAATACCGTCACCGGGATTCCCTCCGGAGCGGAAAGCCCCGTCTCTATCCCGTTCGTGCAACCGGAGAGAGCCAGCGCCATGTTTAAGGCTCCCATCCATGCTAAACTGAGGTTCATGTAATTCATATTCATATTTTTCTTTTTATGCCGTAATTAATAGCCGCCGGGCTTAACGTCTCCCGTTCCCGCTGAACCGCTCTCTGTCCAAGGGAGGATATCGGCGTTCACTGTAATCGCCCGGTTGGATAAGGTTATTTGTATTTTGTGGGTATGTCCTCTTTTCCAAGTGATCTGACTTAAGTTGGCGGATAACGTCCGGTCATCCGTAGTGTCATCCCGCTTGCCGACCACTACCGTAAGGGTCATGTCAACCGATGCCAAAGGAGCCACCAACCCATAGCCTACCTCCACCGGAACACCCGCGGCACCGCAAAGTATGGCAGTGGTATTACTCGACACATCGTTTTTAGGGGTAAAAGTGAGTTCGGCTACCTTTGTTCCTCCACCAAGCGCTCCATCCGCGATCCGCATCGTTCCCGTGCCGGTAATGAACGCATTGGAGGATGTTTTCAACGTTATCTTCTTCACGTAATCATAGGTCGCATTCACGGAACGTCCCGTGGCGGATTGCATCGTGAAGGAAAGGCGGGCCAGCGCATGTTGCAAGTAGATTTCCGGCTGATAAGTACCGCTTGAGGGGGAACCGCCGGACGGCGTGGTATTGCTGGCCGTAATAGCGATAGCCTCTCCTACCGTGTTGCTGGCGGAACCGTACATATAATCGGTAGCGTCAGAATCCCATCCCTTGCCGCCATAGAAATTCTGGTGAACGGGAAGGGTGGTCGCTATAGTATGCGTCGTGGTAGTCGTTGATTTTGTCAAGATGGCGTTCGCCGGGCTATAGGCATAGATCCGGGCCTTTACACTCGATAAATTCACAGTGGGATCGCCTACCCAATCGTTTCCGCCGCTACCTACCGACTGATAGGTGAAGGTGGAAAGGCCAGCATTTCCCGCCGTACCAACCCCGCCATAGGGAGTATAGCCGTCCTCTGCTTTAGTAACGAAAAGTTTTACCGCGTTAATCCTTCCCTCACCCTCCGTCGTGGAGGTTCCGCTTATGATGGAGCGGGTCTCGACACCGCTCATGTGGAATACGGGTTGTAAGAATGCCCCTGTCGTGTCTTCCGGCAAGGAGTCGTCGGAGGAGCAGCCGGATAAGAGCGCCAGTATCGCCAACAGGCCTACACCGAGGTGTAGCGGACGTGCGTTTTTGTAAATATCCTGTATCATAGGTCGTATAGTTTTTTTAGATAGTCGTACTTGTATTGTCGGATGATTCATTCGTCCACCCTACCACATTGAAGCCGTCCAGCTTAAGGCCGGTACCGTGGATGGAGATGGTGTATGTATATTTATTTCCGGCGGACCATTCGCCACCGTCGGTAATGGTGTCTAGTTTCATTTCCTTGCCATCTACTACGACGGTCAAGGTAGCGGCGGTAACATTTGCAGTGCCGGAGGGGAATGGTACGCCGTAATTGATGAACTCGATTCCGTCTGTGGTAGCGGCAACGGTTACGCCGCCATTTACCGTGTACTCGTACTTTACCGGTGTACCCGCCTTCGCTCCGGTTAGGTTGCCGAGGGCTCCGTCCTTTAGGCTCATGGTGGTGGTACCATTCGTTTGTAGTGTCGGGATGGGGCGACTATAGGTTATTTTTGTCAGGTTGCAAGGACCGACGTAGTCCGTGTGTTTCTTGAACTTTAGGCTTACCAAGCAAAAGGCATGCTTAAGGCCTAGGTTTATCTTCTCGCCTTTTGAATCGGAGGCTCTGTGGCCGTTATCGGCTATGGGTTGAGTTGTTCCAAAGGTATTCGTGGAAGTGTTATAGGCTACACCATACATATAATCGTTACCGGGAACTGTGAAATCCAAGGAGGAGGCATTCGTTACCGTATTCGAATAGGCTATGGCAGTGGCTCGTACCGGGATGGTATAGACCGGGGAAGAGGCATTTCCGGCCGCGGTTATCGTGGTGGCATCCGTGACTGGATAGCAAGAGTAGACTATAGCTTGCTGGGTGCTTAGCCAGATCGTTTGATCCTTACCGTTTATCGTAGCGGGTTTTAAGGAACCCTCTTGGAGGGTGTATTGGCCGTATGTACCTTGGGGGGATGTGCCGTAATGGTTTTCACTTGCCACGTTATTTACGGCGTATAGGCCGATAGCCGCTATATCGCTGGATGTGGCAGTGGCCTTGGTAAGGGCTACGCTGGCGATCTGCGGGGACAGGGCGACAGGGGTATCCGGATCAACCGGGGGTACGATGGGGTCTTCGCCATCCTCGCCGCCGCAGGCGAAAAGGGAAAGCGATACTGTTGTTAATAATAGGTATCTATACGGTTTCATATTTATCGTTGTTTATATTGTTCGTTTATTTGCCACCCGGTTTTATTATTACCACCCGGTCTGATTGTTACTACACAGATTTCGTGTTTTGTATTTCGTGTTTCGTGTTTTGTTGTAGAGACGGGGCACGCCCCGTCTCTACAACCCTAGACTGTAAGTTAATTAACTTTCAAATCATCATTGCCGGTTACGGTGCCCCAAGCGGCTACGGTTACGGTGCCTATGGATAATTCCTTACCGCTAAGTTTTACGGTATAGATGTTTTCTTTCCCCTGCTCCCAAGTAACTCCTGTCGCATTATCAGCTAACGCTACCTCATAATCCGCTCCATCAATCGTAAAGATGGCTTTGGTATTATTTAGGGCTTGGTTAGTTATCGGCAAAGCCAAGATGCTGAATCGGTATGAAGCCCCTTTAGCTGCATTATCGTCTGATAAACCAGAGTCTCCTTTCTTTTTCAAGGTATAAGTAGCGCCAGTAGCAAACTCACGGATATAAGATCCCGTTGTCAAGGAACTATTATTAGCCAAGGTTCCCTTATCAATATTCATCGTAGCAAGAGGATTGCTATTACCGCTTACCTTTTGATTAGGTACATCCTTCAACTGTATCTTCGATAGCACACCTTTATTCTTATAAGTTCCATCATTGTAAATGCGGAAACTAACCAAAGTCAAGGCATGCTTCATGGTTAGATCAACAGAGGCATCTATAGAGGTTTCCTTTTTCGTGTTGCTCGCAGTTATCCAATTCGTCTCAGAGCTACCTTGGTCCGCCCACATATAATCGATTTCACCTTTCGCTGAATTAATCTTTGCCTTATTGGTATTTGTCGTTTCAGAGTTGTCTATTAATGTCGAGGGATAATCCCTATGCGCATCATCAGTCGTTCCAGCAAAGACCGTTACTGGGATTGTGGAGTTATCCGTAGCGGTATTATCAGATAATACTAGAGCTGTGGTTGTGGCTAACTCTTGATTTGTTCCGGGCTGATAAGCCGGATAATAAGCGTATATCTTTGCCACTTCGGAGGTCAGATATATTTTCTTATTCTCTCCACTTTTCCAGCCTGCGGTTCCTGTTGTCGAATAAGTATATAATGCGTAATTATTGCTTTTCGCATTCGTATAAGGATCTTCACCCGATACGACTGTCCCCTTTAAGCGTGCGTACACCGCCACGCTTTTCATGACATCATCTTTGCTAGCGTTAGCTTGGGTACCCGAATTTATCACGCTTTTCGTAAGCGTCACCCCCGCCGTAATCCCCAGCTCTACGGCATCCGGCTGGTTGGAAGGGAGGATGGAGGGGATATTGTCCTCGTTGCTACAGGCAGCCAAGAAGAAGGGAGAAAGAAAGAGTAGTTTATAGTTTATCAGTTTTCTCATGATTACTTTTTTTGATTCGTTCTATTAATTGTTCAATTCGTTTAGTCAGTCAGTGGATCAAGTCTAGGTTGCCATCGACATACGAGGGAGTCCATTCGGCTACCTCCACGGAGGAGATACCTAAAGAGGCATCGTAGATATCCAACGTGATCACGTGAGAGAAACCGGGCTTGAAATTATCCTCAGATATTTCATCACCCATCTTTACGGATACGTCGGTAAAGGTACCGATCGAAGTCTCGACCGTTATTTTTACATTGCCCGGATCGGGTGTAGGCGGCAGATACAAGCAGCCCAGATCGATGGGACCGACATTTGATGCCCCTACCGTGGCGTTGCCGGCAGGCTCAAGGATCACTTCCGAGGAACCGGAGAAGACAGCCTCGCCCGTAGCCAGCGGAACATTTACCGCCGTAGGTATGCTTTTCACGATAATCTTGTTCACCTTCACCTCCAGTCCTCCGGCATCATGCTTCTTTGCCTTGAATACCAGCTGGGTAAGCAGGTGGGCGTAATTCAATGAGCGATTCGCCTCGACCCCGGCGACGGTATTGCCCGTAAACCGGTTACCATCCCACTTATTACCCGCCAAGGGACCGGCGTACATCAAGTCCATATGCCCGTCAAGGGTATAACTTACGGTACCCTCGGCGGCATCGTACGAGTTATCGCCCGCCACGGGAGATACGCCGACCAGATACACATTCGCTCCCATGCGGGGATAATGGTGCTTACGAGAGGCATCCCATGAGATACTCCCGCCTACCGCCACATCAGCCGTCCGCTCTACCCATTCCTCGTAGAATACGGCATCGGCCCAACTTGTGGTCACGTTGGATACGGGGGTGGAGAAACGATCGGCAAGACTCGTATAGTCGGGAACACCTGTGATGGCGTCGAGACGGGTCACGCAAAAGAGGGTAGTCTTGAACGCCTCCGCCTCTCCCACTTCCGCTTTCGTGCTTATGGACGTGTCCGGGTACGTCGCCCGAAGCTCGATCGGAGGATCGGCGGAAGGTATCTCACCTCCCGCCTCACCATTGTCCGAGCAAGCGGCCAACGATCCCATGACTATCATCGACAATATGTATGTAGAGAGTTGTCTCATGATGGTTGAGGGATATTTGGGATTATTTCAATTCAACGGTTCCGCCGTTACCCTGTTTCCATTCGTTGACAGTGGCTTTCACTTCCAGTGCCTTCACATTATCTCCTGTAGGTTTGTCTGGCTCGGTAATGTTCAACGTAACCGTATGGGCATAGCCTTCTTGGGCATTCAACTTTTCACCTGCATTCTTTGAGTCCATCACCGGGACATTCAAGAAGGTACGATCCGTACCGCCTACGTTGATCGTTACGTTCAGCTTGATATCATTAGACGGAGCGAGCATCACTGCCGGGCTAATCGTAGAAGCTGTCGTGGAAAGAGCGGTTGTCGTGATATTCGGGACAGAGAAATCGGAAGCAGTAGCCCAATTCACGTCACCATTTGTCAAGTTTACGGATTGGGGCAATTGCGTGCCCAAAATCTTGATGCTCTTGATGGAGACGTTCTTTCCTTCCCATTCTCCCTTACCACCAGCTACGCTTGTGTAACTAGCGGCGAAAACCAATTGGGTGGTCTTGTGGGCAAACGTCAACTTACATCCATTTTGATTTGGTGACGCTGCAGTTCCGGCATCTTGATCCGCACCGATCGTCATGACATCCTGCAATCCGTCTACCTTACCGAAAACCACTTTTGAGGACTCGATTGTTCCGGAAGGAACAACCGCCGTGATATGGGAGTTTTTAGCACTCACCTGCGCATTATCATAATACAAGGTGGGAGTCAAGGTAATATCCGTCTCTTTCCCAGCCGTAAATACAGCGCCGGCTACGTTGGCACGTGTTTCCAATGCCTTTGTAGTTTCATTGATCACATTCTTGTAAACCGGATTAAAGCTACCCCAATCATGCTCGTGTCCGGAAGTCACGTCCACCATCACCACGATACCTTCCACCTGCGATCCATTCGTGATCGGGGCTTTAGTCGTGAGACCTTCCACGCTTTGTGTCAATTTGATCGCTACCGGAGCGTTCGCCGTACCCAAATCGGGAGTGATCACATCCTTGTCGTTCGAGCAGCTTGCCGCTAACAGGGCCACAGCCGCCATTGTCAAAATCTTTTTCATTTGTCTTGTAATTTTAAAGTATTAATAAAAAATATGAATTAAATAATCTTATCTATAAATCGGCGTTGCCGCCATTGCCCGGTTTCCACGGGGTGACGGTTGCCGTTATCTTTACTTGGTACTCCTCGAAGGGATCCGGCTCCTTGGGTTCCTCGGGAGTATCGGGATCGTCCGGTTCCTCTGGATCAACGGGTATCTCAAGCGAGATCTCGATATCGTAAGCCCCTCCACTCTCGTTGCCCTCGCCGCCGAACGAGACGGGGAGATCCTTGAAATCCTGCCCGGAGGCGGGATCACCTTCCGGCGCGAGCGTCATGTCAAGCGTCAAGGAGGCCTTGGGCTGCACCAGCACGAATCCGGGGAGCGTCACTACGCCATCCACCACGGGGATACCATTCCCGTCATCGGAAGAATAGATGATCACCGAGCTGGTCTCCCCGACCGGGACCACCTCTCCATCCGACAAGGACACCTTAGCTACCGAGGCTAGCCCGTTCAGCTTGACGGCATGTACGCTATACCCGTCCGGCGCTCCCTTGACACGTAGGCGGAAGCTGAGTTGCGTCAGCAGGTGCTTATGGATCAAGGGCGTTTCCGTAGCGTCGAAACGGCGGGACAGGGAACCGCTCCGCTCATCGGTCAGCATCAAGTCTTCCTGCCCCGTCAGCTCGTACCGTACCTCGCCGTTCACGTGGGGGGCGGCGGGGTGATAGCTGCGGATGAAAAGCGCGGAGCCGTCCGTGGGATAGTAGCGCTCCGGGTCCAAGAGGATATCGCCCTCCGTGGCCGTCCCCGTCCAATGCTCCGTGTAATCGCCGGCGGAAGTGCCTACGGCGATGGATACGGGCATGGAGTCGAAAACGTCCACGGCGGCACGGGTCTGGATGCCGGTGTAAAGGCGGATCGGGACGGCGGGGCTTACCTTCAAGGAGAGATCCAGCGTATCACGGCCCGAGGACATGGCCTCATGCAGGCTCGCGGTCAGGTTCTCCTTGTAGCTGAAACGCTCGCCGCCGGCGGTCTCGAACGAGAGCGTGCAGACGTTGCTCCGGTCCGAGCCGTCCAGCGTCACCGTACCCAAGATACCCGCCACGGCTTGGTAAACGCCCGCCACGCCCGCAGCCGAGGCACGGAAATCAAGGTCGAGCACACCCACTCCTGTCGCTATCCGGTCGGACAGGCGCACCGACGAGGCTATCCCGTCCAAACGGCCCTCCACCTTCGCCCCGCCGAAGCCTTTCCCCGCGTCGATGGTAAGGCGCAAGATCCGGCGGATATCCTTGGGGGTCGATGAGATCGCGGTCTCATCGCCATCGGTCACCTTAATCCCCGTCACGCTCTCCACGTAAAGAGGGCTATCCAGCGATACCAGCAGGCTGTCGCTTCCCGAGGGAAGGGCGGCGGCATAGGCTTTCCCCAGATTCTCCGTATCGCCCAACCGGACCTCGGCGGGGTCGGCGCCGGCGACCAGCAGGGCGTACTCCCCCACCACGAGCCGCTCGCTCCACGACCACGTAGACGGCGTTCCGGCGGGCTCTTCCTTCCCCGCCACGCGGGAACCATCCGCCTTATAAGCGAAAACGGCCAAGGGAGTATCGCCCGTATGTCGCACGGATACCCGCAACAATCCCTCGCCGGAACCGGGAACGGGTGGTTCCGGATCGTCCTTACCGCAAGCTCCCAAGACGAGGAAGCCGAGTAATAAAAAAGCTGTTTTTTCCGATAAATGTCTTAATCTCATATACTAGTTTATCTATAGTTTTTCCTTTCCCTCTGTACGGGCCGGTTCCCTGCCGTCGGGGAGGGTGTCTCCCTAGCGTTAGGGATGATGCCTCCCCAGCGTTAGGGACGATGCCTCCCTAGTGTTAGGGATGATGTCTCCCCTGTGCTAGGGATGATGCCTCCCCCGGATCAAATCTCATCCGGGCTCTCGGAGTCGCCTCCCCCGGCACCCACGGTGAGCGGCAGCTTGTACTCGATCGTGCGGGGAGACTTGAGCAAGGTGACGCCTTTCGAGAACTGCGTCACGATGCGTAGCTTGTACTTGCCGTCGGTCAAGGCCGGTACGCGGGCGATGATACGGCTGGGGTCGTTTTGCGTGAGGCGGCGGGTCACGGGCGTAACCTTCTCGCCGTCTTCCGACACGAAAAAGATACCTACCGAGCTGTCCGCCCCGTTAATACGGATACGGTCGCCCTCGATCAGTATGTCCTCGTTCGGGGTGATAGAGCCGTTGGACAATCCCGTGAAGGTATCGGTCACCATGCCGATGCGCCCCACCTCGGACTTGGCTCCTAGAACCTCGACGCCCACCTTGCTCAACGCGTCACGCATCTCGGCGGAGGGCACGATATCGAGCGTCAGCTTATGGATAGCGGGATCGAACTTCGCCGTCTCGCCTCCCCAAGGGCCCGTGATACGAGGCGTGTATTGGCACACCTCGGTGAGTAGGCTGTAGCCCATCATGAGGTGCTCCCGCACGATGCGGTCGCGTTGCTTGATGATAGAGAGCAAGGTGTCGTACTTGATCTCGGAACCTTCCTTGATGATGGCGTTGGCTATATTCTCGTTGTGCAGGGTGTCTTTTTGTGTCAATACCTCCGCTACGTAGTCGTTGTCGTCATCCTTGGTTAACAAATTCGGCCGAAGCCATACTTTCCAGTAATACTCGTTTGCCATGATTGGTTTGTTTTTAATTGTTAGTAATCCGTTTAATTAGATGTTATGTCATGATCTTATTCTTGGATACAGCGGATGTTTTGGGCATCACGGTTATCTTTGCCGGCGAACTTAAGTCCTCCTCCCCCTTCTACGATCCCACCGCTACGACTGGCGATAAATACGTTACTCGCTCTGACATTGGAGGCTGTAATAGCCAAGAAAGTCGTGTATCCCACATTATTTAATGTAGTCAAATCCGCCGGATAACCGGAGAATCGCAGGTACGTGCCGTTTGCCGTATTATCGTATTTCAAAAGGACTCCACCATTTTTTTCAGAATTAGATAGTATCGTATTCCAGTCAGAGGAATTACGGCTTATTAGTACTTGAAGTTCATTCTGTGTCGGAACCCGCCAACCGGCAGGACATGGATCATGCACGGTTTTGCTGTCACTCCAAGTGGGCCTGCCGTTCGCATCCGAACTGGGATTGGATGACCATTCTTGATTTTGGGGCTGCCCAAAAGCCTCGGGATGCTGATAGGCATGATGAACCGAGCTGAAATTAAGACCTGTCGGCATCACCCATGTGATTCCGTCCGCCTTATACCTGTTCAGGCAATGCTTGGGAGGTAGGGCGGCATTGATGGTGAATTTATATTGATTCGCTATTTTTTCCGCCGTATAGCTTCCGGGGAAAGGGTCTTTACGTGCCCTCTGGTAATGAAAACCGTTGGCACGCGACATATCGAGGATATCGGAGGGGACGGACACATAGCCATCGTAGGCGCCTAGGCAACGATCCATGATGGGCTTATATGAGGTCGCCCCGTTCTGCAATTTCAAGATGCGCTGGTTGTCCGGCGAGAGAATGGTAGCGTCGGTTGTCGCCGAGGGACTATAATCCGTTACCCACACATGCCAGCTCCAAAGAATATTGCCCGTTCCGTTCTCGCCATCGTAGGCGGCGATAAGGCCACTGCCTCCCGTGGTGTTCGGAGCGACACGGCAGTAGATACGGGCATCCGTGAGGCTGTCGCCGTTCTTTAGCTCCACTATGTTCGTGTGGTCATCTTCGGCCGGTACCTGCGGGGCGTATTTGTTAACGACTCCCAGTGCGGGGTCGCCCAAGTCGCCATCCTCCAGCGTCTGCCACAATACTTTCACGGATTTTATCGGAGTGGAGAAGGTAGTGCCTGAAAGGCCGCACCAGTCTCGCAATATCGTATTGCCTCCGGCTACTCCCTTTATGGTGTAGTTGTATGGGTTGAAGCAGAACGCTCCACCCGGTTTTACCATAAAGCAGTTCGCCGTGGGGACTATGTTGTTGTTGTTCTGCGAGGCAGGGATTGGGTCGATGATGGTTATGCGACGGTCGTCAACTGGAAGCGTATTGTGCGACATCTCTACATTATATATATAGTTCGTGTTATCGTATAAGTCGAACTCCTTGCTGGTGCTGCCACCCAGATAGACGCGGTAGTTCAGTTTCTTCCGGCTATCCGTTTCGTTGCCGCCGTCGCTCTTGTGGCGGGAGATGAAGGTAGCGTAGGCGCTGCCCTTCGGGGCGTTCGCCTTCGTGCGGTAATAAGCGGAGGAGGCGTAGGCGCTCTCCCCGCGTACGACGGAGGGAACCCAGCAGGTATAGCTTCCCTCGTCCGAGACGCTTGCCACCTGTATGGTGGTATATTGATCCAACAGGGACGGGTAGGTATCGTCATTGACGGGTTTCAACAACCTGTAGTCTACGGGGATGGATTGCAGCAGGACTTGCTCTAGAGTATAGCCGGTTTTCTCCGATTCGTTTTTCCAAGACAGCGTCAGGCGGGTAGCCAAGCGGCGCAGGAGGATGCGGACATCCGTACCGTCAGGGCTTTGGATCTCGCCTGCCGAGGTTACGTTCACCTTAGGCAGGTGAAGGATATAGGGCATGGCCTTTATATCCCCCTCATTCTTGATCCCCTCGATCATGGATGACGTGGCTGTCGTGCTTTGCACGGCGGAAAAGCTTTTCCCACTAAGGGAACCCACCGTGTAGGCGGAACCGTTATATCCCCGGGCGATTATCACCAGCTGGCAATTGTCCAAAGCCTCCAGCGTGACCGTGAAGGAGGAACCAATCTCAACGGCGCTCGTATAACTCACTCCTTTGCCGGTTTTAAAATTACCGCCCGCATCGTATTGCCAGATCTCCAAGCCGTAAAGCTTATCCGGCTTGGCGGTGGCCAACGGGTCTTCTACGGCAGCCTTGGTCTTGGCAGAGGATTGCAGCCGCACATTGAGACCGGAGCCGGAACCAACGCCCTCCCCCGCTTTCGTACCGGACGTGCCGCCGGCAAGCGATACGGCATCCACCTCGTCGGCGATACCCACGCAGAGCGATACCTCCACCGCCTTGCCCTCACCCGTAGATGGGCAGGGTGAATCGAGACGATTCTCACAACTTGACATTCCTAACATCGATACTATTGACATCATGATCAATACTGCTTTTTGTAATTTTACACCTATTTCCTCCATACCTGCACGTGCTTTTTCACTACTACATTTTACATTTTTTTACTTGAATCACGCTGTCTCTTTCTTACGCAGAAAGAGACAACAGGAGGATAAACGCTCCTATCCGCTGTTTTTCAAGCCCTTGGAAATGTTAATAGGACAAGGCACGTCACGCTTGACGGCTCGCTATTGTTTGTCTTTTTTAATTTTGACAAAAGATTTAAGCACTCACCTTGCCTTTATCAGCAATTTGAGCTACTTTTACACCCGAAAACGGATATTTATCCGTCATTCTGAAAGTTGTCTCTTTCTGCGTAAGAAAGAGACAACTTTTTTTCTCTCATCCCTTCATTCTCAATATCTTCCATTTTCATTCCTCTTTTCCATTTTCTTTCATTTCGCTTTTTGTCTCTTTACAAATCACTACTCATTTAACATTTCGGACTTACTGTCCGGAAAGGCACGCACGAAACCGCACGATACCCGACGGGGGTACCGTGTAACTTCACGCATGCGACAACAATCATATCATCGCATAACGGGATTAATAAGGATAAGAATTGTTATTTTATTCGGAGGTCTTCACCCACACACGTTTGCCATCGAACGTGATCGCCATTTTGAGGATGTCTCGCACCCCAGCCGCATGGAGCGTAGCGGCGTATTGCTTCTTCTCGATCTGCGCCAAGGCGGAATCAAGGACCTTGTCCACGGACTCGTCAAACATGGGGTCGTACACTTTCAACTCCATGATAAACCCCCTGCCACCAAGGTCACGGGGACGAAGAAGGATGTCGTAACGGCCCAAACCCGACTCACGGTTACTGCTCACCTCGTACGCGCCGTGACTTACCAGCATTCCCAACAAGAACGCCTGATAGACCTTTTCCGGCTCACGGCCGTTCGTGTCGTAATACGAGAGCGTATTCACGACGAAGTCATTCAATAGCCGCTGGAAGATATTCATCTCGTTCTCGTCCAAAGCCTGCAGCATCATCTCCAAGCGGTCGTTCTTCACCGGGCCGTCGTTGATCCAGCCCCGGATGATCGTAGAAAAAACCGTGGAAACCTCCGTGTTCGGCACCCCCAAGGTGTACGACATCAAGTGATCCGGGGTCATCGTACCGTCCGACGCTTTCAGATAGCCGCTGAACAGCATGAAAGACCAGATGTTGGGCGCGCTAGACAACAAGTCCGGGAAAGCCAGCTTGTCGTTGATCACGCTACACAGGCTACCGCCTTGGACAAGCGTCTCGATCCCCTTCCGTACTTGGGAGGGGCCCTCAGCTATCAAATGACGAAGCAACACGTCTGAGCCCGTGTTCACCCAGTAAGGGGCAAAGACACCACCTTTATTTATATAGTTCAATACAGACCATGGATTATAGACCACCTCATTCCCGAACAGGTAACCGTTATACCAGTGCTTGACCTCTGACTTCTGATCACCCAACGAGTATGAGTCGAGCAGCGTGTCGACATCCACTTGCGTGAAGCCAAACGCCGTACACATCGGACGATCCAGCAAGGTATCCACGTCGATATTGTTCAGCCCGCTAAAGATCGACTCCTTGCTTACACGGAGGATACCCGTGATCACCCCCCGGAAGATAGACGTATTGTCCTTGAAAACCATCGACATGAAGTTGCGCATGAAGACGATCATCCGATCATAAAAGCCCTTGTCGAAAGCCACATGGATCGGAGTATCATACTCATCGAGCAATACCAGAGGGGGCATGCCCCAATGGAGCGTCAACAGTTCGGATAGCAAGCGGATCGAACCCTCTAATTGTCCCCGGGAAGCCTTGCCCTCATAAAGTGCCATAAAGTCATCCAAGTAATTAGGCCGCATCTTAGGAGAATCGAGCAAGTAAGCATGGCGAGTAAACTCGTTTTTCAACTCATAGCCTATTCTGACCAACGTGTCCTCGAACGTATCCGCCTTGCAGTCCTTCAACGTCAACATGATCACAGGGTATTGACCTTGATGCCTGTCAAAACCCTTCCACTCCCGGATACGCTTGCCGTCGAACAACGGGCGGAACACGTTACCATCCGTCTTCTCGAAGAAGTACCGCAGCATCGAAAGGTTCAGCGTCTTGCCGAAGCGACGCGGACGGGGAAGAAGCGTGATCAAAGCGCCTTCTTCTATTATCTGACGGATAAAATCGGTCTTATCCACATAATAATAGCCCTCATCTATCATTTTCTTGTAATCGCTGATGCCGATCGGTATTCTTCTCGTTTCCATAAGTATCACTATTTTGAGTTGTGAATACAAATATAACAATTTATATGACAACAGCGATTATCACTTTTCCTTATTAATCTCATCATGTCAAAGAACGTTTCCCCTAGCGTTTGCGGTAAGGCACGAGGGGAAGCCTTATGATCTTATCGATCTTGAATACATCGGAGCGGATGCGCGTCACGAGGAGTCCATTCACCCGAGATACAACGCAATCCCTTGTTCGCAAAACCTACTTTACCGGGTAAAACAATCGAAAAAGCGTACTTATGCCCCACATCCCCTGCTTTACCCTCTCTACACCATAAATTACCCATTCCATTGATGTAATTGAAAGCATTCGCATACTCCTGATATCCTGTAAAACGAATATAAGTACTACCACCGGAAGATTGATCCTCAAAGTATAAGACAGCGCCTCCATCCCTTTCCAAACTAGAAGAATTAGCCAAATTCATTGCTTGGACATCATCATTAGATTCCGTATAAGATGAATTCGTAAAAAAAGGCAGATAATTAACCTTACTAGCCACACGCCAACCTGCCGGACATGGATCGTATACTGTTTTGTTGTCTTGAGAATCGTTCCATAGATCCCCCGTGCATTGATTAGACCAAGTGGCCCCTGATGCAGCAATTACAGTCGGGTTTTGAAAAGCTTGCAAAATAGTATATAGACTGGTCACATTCTTTCTGATAAAGTAAGAGACACCATCCGGCTGATATAGATTCAACATACCCGGAGTAAGTTGACCGCTATTAACCACGATAGATGTCGGAGATTTTGAGGAATAGGTACTCGGAAACGGGTCCTTCCTTCCCCATTGATAATGAAAACCATTTGTCTTGGAACGCTCCAATTTGTCAGAAGGAGCGATCGTATAACCAGCCATCGCACCTAAATTTCTATCCATCATAGGATATTGTGTTTTATTTCCATAAGTGTATTTCTGGACTCGCTTATTCTCATCATCCACGGATTCGTTCGCCGTAGCGGAAGGACTATAATCCGTTACCCAGATATGCCAGCTCCAAAGGATATTGCCCGTCCCGTTATCACCATCGTAAGCGGCTATCATACCGCTACCTCCCACCGTATTCGTGGCGACACGACAATAGATACGGGCGTCAGTCAAACTTTCACCATTCTTTAGTTCCACGATATTCGTATGGTCGTCTTCCGTGGTTTGCGGGGCATATTTAGTCACGACACCTAAAACTGGGTCTCCCAAGTCACCATCCTCCAAGGTCTGCCACAATACTTTCACGGACTTTATCGGGGAAGAGAGCGTAGAACCGGAAAGACCGCACCAACCTCGTAATAGCGTATTATCCTTAGAAACGCCATTAACATAATAGGTATAGGGATTGAAGCAGAAGGCACCACCCGGGACAACCATGAAGCAGTTCGCCGTCGGGACTAGGTTGTTGTTATTCTCTGATGCCAAGATTGGGTCGATTATCGTGATACGTTTATCGTCTACCGGAAGTGATGTATGATCCATCGTTACCTTATATATATAGTTCGTATTATCACGTAAACTAAAATCCTTACTGGAGTTACCCCCCAAATAGACCCGATAGTTCAGTTTCTTTTTATTATCGGTCTTATGCTGGGAGATAAAAGTCGCATAGGCGCTTCCTTTGGGGGCGTTCGCTTTCGTACGGTAATAGTCGGAGGTAGCGTTCGCACTCTCCTCACGTACCACCGCCGGGGCCCAACAGGTGTATTGGCCCTTGTTTGTCACATTTGATACCTGTATCGTCCTATACTGGTCTAATGGGGATGGGTATGAGTCCTTATTGTCCGGTAATAATTTATACTCTACGGGAATACTTTGAAGCATGACCTGTCTCAAATCGTAACCGGTATTATCGGGTAGATTCTCCCATGCCACCGTAAGCCGGGTAGCCAAGCGGCGCAAGAGGATACGAATATCCGAGCCCTCGGGACTCTCAATCCGGCCATCTTCCGTTACGTTCACATAAGGTAAATGAAGAATATAGGGCATCGCATTAACGCCGCCTTCCGTTGTTATTCCTTCAATCGTGGAGGCAGGCGCTGTCGTACCTTGAACGGAGGAAAGACTTTTATCCTTTAAGGAGCCAACCGTATAATTAGAACTACCATAACCACGTGCTATGATCAATAATTGGCAATCGTCCATGGTTGTTAAGGTTACACTGAAAGAAGAACCGATAGCCACATCCCCAAGACTTGCTCCTTTTCCCGCCACAAAGCTACCACTCCGGTCATATTGCCAAATTTCCAAGCCATATAACTTATCTGGTCTGGCAGTAGCCAACGGATCATCCGGAACCGTGATCGCTTTGGTCCCACCAACCGCGTCTTCCTCATCGGCGAGTCCCACGCATAAGGATACCTCTACCGCCTTGCCTCCACCCGTAGACGGGCGGGGTGAATCGAGACGATCCTCACAACTTGACACTCCTGACATTGATACTATTGACAGCATGATCAATACTGCTTTTTGTAATTTTATTCCTATGACCTCCATACCTGCACGTGCTTTTTCACTACTACATTTCACATTTTTTTACTTGAAAGTACCTGTCTCTTTCTTACGCAGAAAGAGACAACAGGAGGATAAACGCTCCTATCCGCTGTTTTTCAAACCATTGGAAATGTTAATAGGACAAGGCACGCCACGCTTGACGGCTCGCTATTGTTTGTCTTTTTTAATTTTGACAAAAGATTTAAGCACTCTCCTTGCCTTTATCGGCAATTTGAGCTACTTTTACACCCGAAAACGGATATTTACCCGTCATTCTGAAAGTTGTCTCTTTCTGCGTAAGAAAGAGACAACTTTTTTTCTCTCATCCATTCATTCTCAATATCTTCCATTTTCCTTCCTCTTTTCCATTTTCTTTCATTTCGCTTTTTGTCTCTTTACAAATCACTACTCATTTAACATTTCGGACTTACTGTCCGGAAAGGCACGCACGAAACCGCACGATACCCGACGGGGGTACCGTGTAACTTCACGCATGCGACAACAATTATATCATCGCATGACGGGATTAATAAGGATAAGGAGTGTTATTTTACTCGGAGGTCTTCACCCACACACGCTTGCCATCGAAGGTGATGGCCATCTCCAGAATATCACGCACACCGGCCGCATGGAGCGTGGCGGCGTATCGCTTGTCTTTTATTTGCTGCAAAGCCGTATCCAACGTCGTCTCGACCGTGCTGCTCATTCGAAGGCGTTTCAGCTCCATGATATATCCACGGCGGCTAACGTCAACAGGGCACATCAAGATGTCATATCTGCCTAAACCGGACTCACGGTTGCTGCTCACCTTATACGAGCCGTGACTTACCAGCATTCCCAACAAGAAAGCTTGGTAGACCTTCTCCGGATCACGGCCGTTCGTGTCGTAATAGGAGAGCGTATTTACAACGAACTCATTCAAGATCTCCTCGAACGCCTCGATATCGTTCTCGTCCAAAGCCTGCAGCATCATCTCCAAGCGGTCGTTCTTCACCGGGCCGTCGTTGATCCAACCCCGGATGATCGTAGAAAAAACCGTGGAAACCTCCGTGTTCGGCACCCCCAAGGTGTACGACATCAAGTGATCCAGGGTCATTCTCCCCTCCGACGCTTTCAAATAGCCGCTGAACAGCATGAAAGACCAGATGTTCGAAGCGCTAGACAACAGGTCCGGGAAAGCCAGCTTGTCGTTAATCGCGCTACACAGGCTACCGCCTTGGACAAGCGTCTCGATTCCCTTCCGTACTTGGGAGGGGCCCTCCGCTATCAAATGACGAAGCAACACGTCTGAGCCCGTATTCACCCAGTAAGGGGCAAAGACACCACCTTTATTTATATAGTTCAATACAGACCATGGATTATAGACCACCTCATTCCCGAACAAGTAACCGTTATACCAGTGCTTGACCTCTGACTTCTGATCACCCAACGAGTATGAGTCGAGCAGCGTGTCGACATCCACTTGCGTGAAGCCAAACGCCGTACTCATCGGACGATCCAGCAAGGTATCCACGTCGATATTGTTCAGCCCGCTAAAGATCGACTCCTTGCTTACACGGAGGATACCCGTGATCACCCCCCGGAAGATGGACGTATTATCCTTGAAAACCATTGACATCAAATTACGCATGAAGACGATCATCCGATCATAAAAGCCCTTGTCGAAAGCCACATGAATGGGGGTGTCATACTCATCGAGCAATACCAGAGGGGGCATGCCCCAATGGAGCGTCAACAGTTCGGATAGCAAGCGGATCGAACCCTCTAATTGTCCCCGGGAAGCCTTGCCCTCATAAAGTGCCATAAAGTCATCCAAGTAATTAGGCCGCATCTTAGGAGAATCGAGCAAGTAAGCATGGCGAGTAAACTCGTTTTTCAACTCATAGCCTATTCTGACCAACGTGTCCTCGAACGTATCCGCCTTGCAGTCCTTCAACGTTAACATGATCACAGGGTATTGACCTTGATGCTTATCGAAATCCTTCCACTCCCGGATACGCTTGCCGTCGAACAACGGACGGAACACGTTACCATCCGTCTTCTCGAAGAAGTACCGCAGCATCGAAAGGTTCAGCGTCTTGCCGAAGCGACGCGGACGGGGAAGAAGCGTGATCAAAGCGCCTTCTTCTATTATTTGACGGATAAAATCGGTCTTATCCACATAATAATAGCCCTCATCTATCATTTTCTTGTAATCGCTGATGCCGATCGGTAGTCTTCTCGTTTCCATAAGTATCACTATTTTGAGTAGTGAATACAAATATAACAATTTATATGATAACAGCGATTATCACTTTTCCTTATTAATCTCATCATGTCAAAGAACGTTTCCCCCAGCGTTTGCGGCAAGGCACGTGGGGGAGCCTTTATGGTTCGTCGTATCAATCCGTCCGTTCTTGTATGCAGCGGATCGAATGAGCGTCGTACACTTGTTTTGCCGTGAAACAAATACCGGCCTGACTTTCAATAATTCCACCGTCCCGACTCACGGTAAATACTTGTCTTGATCCACCAGATCTATCAAAAGTACCCATGTATCCGGAAAATCCTACGTCATTCAATTGCGTAGGCATTGGGGGATAGCCCGTAAATCGAATATATGTCAGATGGGACTGATCCGCATCGTATCGTAAAAGGAGTCCTCCCTCCTTCACCGCAGATGAAGGAATACTCGTATTAAGTGCCGTCAATGGTTCAAGTTCAGCCTTACTAGGTACTCTCCAACCTGCAGGACAAGGATCGTGTACTGTTTTCGTGCTACCCCAAGCTGGCTGGGCTGCGTCCGAGCACCAACCTTGTCCACTCGCTCCAGCAATTTGGAACTGTGGATTTTTATATGCGTTACGAAGTGAAGTTCTCGACTTCATTTCCGGTATCAGCCAGTTAAAACCATCCGGTAAATACCGGTTCAGACAGTTCTTCGGAGGTGTCACCGCATTTAACGTGAAGGTATATTTATTAGGTAATTGTTCTGATGTATAAGCGCCGGGAAGCGGGTCTTTACGCCCATGCTGATAGTAAAAACCACCGACACGGGACATCTCTAAAGTAGTTCCGGGAACTTGCACATAGCCTTCGTAAGCCCCCAGGCTACGATCCATGAGAGGCTGCGTAGTGGTAGTGCCATTCGTTAGGACGAACTTTCTCTTATTCTTTTCCAATACGGTCTCCGTCCCTATGGCAGACGGAGCGTAGTCTGTTACCCAAACATGCCAGCTCCAAAGGATATTACCCGTCCCGTTCTCATCATCGTAAGCGGCGATTACTCCGCTGCCCCCGCTCGTGTTCGGGGCCACACGGCAATAGATACGGGCATCCGTGAGACTGGAGCCGTTCCTTAGCTCTACGATATTCGTATGGTCTTCGCTACTATTCACGACTCCAAGTACCGGATCGCCAAGATCACCATCCTCCAAGGTTTGCCAGAGTACCTTCACTGATTTGATGGGAGTCGAGATCATCTCGCCACTGACATCGCACCAATCCGTCCCCTGCATCACGGTATTATCTACGGTTACACCATTCACCGTATATTTATAGGGATTGAAGCAAAAAGCCCCACCCGGTACCACCATGAAACAGTTGGCCGTAGGCACCAGATTGTCATTATTGCTAGAGGCTGGGATCGGGTCGATGATCGTGACGCGTCGGTCGTCCACAGGGAGCTTAGTATGCGACATCGTTACATTATATATATAGTTCGTATTATCGAGTAAGTTGAATTCCTTGCTCACACTACCACCCAGATAGACCCGGTACTTTAGTTTCTTTTGGCTATCGCCACCGCCTCCCGTTACGAAACGGGAGATGAACGTGGCGTAAGCGCTACCCTTGGGGGCGTTTGCTTTCGTACGATAATAATCGGAGGTGGCGGCCGTGCTCTCCCCACGTACCAAGGAAGGGATCCAGCAGGAATAACGCCCTTCGTCCGATACGTTCTCTACTTGTATAGTGGCGTATTGATCCAATAGAGAGGGATAGGTATCCGTATTCTCTGGTCTCAACAACTTATACTCCACGGGAATGGATTGGAGCAAGACTTGCTCTAACTCATAGCCGGTTTTCTGAGGGAAATTCTTCCAATTCAGTGTCAACCGGGTAGCTAACCGGCGAAGGAGGATACGGATATCCGTACCGTCAGGACTTTGAATCTTGTAAGCACCGCCGTCGTTCACGACCTTCACTTTCGGAAGGTGCAAGATGTATGGCATAGCGTTGATTACAGACTTATCCGTTTCGTAGGCACTGGCGGTTATGCCCTCGATAGCGGAAGCGGTGGCAGTCGTGCCCTGTACCTCGGAAAGACTTTTCCCGCTAAGGGATCCGACTGTGTAGGTGGAATTTTTTTTGCCTCGGGCGATTATCACCAATTGGCAATCGGTCAAGGCATCCAAGGTTACCGTGAATGAGGAACCGATCTCTACATCTCCAATGCTTAGCCCTTTCCCCGACTTGAAATTACCGTTCGTATCATATTGCCAGACCTCCAAGCCGTAAAGTTTATCCGGCTTGACGGTAGCCAAAGCATCGTCTCCCCCAGCCTTGGTACGGCTGGCGGGTACCAACCGCACGTCGAAGCCTGCCTTTCCACCGCTCCCTATGACCTTAGTCGTGGGTGGTCCAGCCTCCAAAGAGCCGGCATCCACCTCGTCGGCGATACCCACGCATAAGGATACCTCCACCGTCTTGCCTCCACCCGTAGATGGACGGGGCGTATCGAGACGATCCTCGCAACTTGACATTCCTAACATCCATACTATTGACATCATGATCAATACTGCTTTTTGTAATTTTATTCCTATGACCTCCATACCTGCACGTGCTTTTTCACTACTACATTTCACATTTTTTTGCTTCAAACACGCTGTCTCTTTCTTACGTAGAAAGAGACAATAAAGAGAAATCGCTCTTTATCCGCTGTTTTTCAATCCCTTGGAAATGTTAATAGGACAAGGCACGTCACGCTCGACGGCTCACTATTGTTTGTCTTTTTAAATTTTGATAAAAGATTTAAGCACTCTCCTTGCCTTTATCAGCAATTTGAGCTACTTTTACACCCGAAAACGGATATTTATCCGTCATTCTGAAAGTTGTCTCTTTCTACGTAAGAAAGAGACATTTTTTTTCTCCCTACTTCTTTATTCTCAATCACTTCTATTTTTCGATTCATTTTACATTATCGTTTTTTTTACCGTTTGTCTCTTTACATCTCACTACTCATTTAACATTTAGGACTTACTGTCCGGAAAGGCACGCACGAGCTAGCACGATTCCCGACGGAAGAACCGTGTAAAGATCCATACATGCAAACTTCATATTGTTACATGACGTTGAATTGATTCACATTCTCCCGCGTTTCGAATTGACGGTCATAGAACCGCTCACAATAATCAAGTAGGAGTTTTATATTGTCTGTAATCAGTGATTTCGTATGCTTATACAACACCTGTACTCCACACAGCCGTAGAAGTGACAGGAATGGTGGAATTAAAGTTGTATGTATCTTTCAAGCAATTACAGGAAAGCCGACGAAGCTAGCTTACTTTAAAACAATGGATTTGAATGGAAAAAATTCATAACTATGAATGAAGAAAAACATAGTTATGAATTGAAAATTTCATAGTTATGATTTTTCAGTATCAAAATAGGCAAGTAATTCTTCTATCGTTTGGGTGATATAGGTACCGCCGGAAGTCTCATGGATGATAAAGTGGGTGGTCTTTAAATCGCCAGTCTCAATCCAGATATTCGATTCCACTTCCCGATTCGCCAAAATTCCGTTTCGCTGGAGCGCTTTACGCACCATAGCGTATTTCTGGCCATGTCCAACGAGGCGGATCTGTCGGGAGAATTGATTATCTATACGGAATAATCCGGTATCCTTATCGAAAACAATCCCTTTCCGGGCGAAGAAATTGCTTAGATGACCACTCAATGCCAAATCCTCGGGGGTACCGGTAGAGATACCATTCGCTTTGTCCATTAACCAGATCTTATCCGATATCTGGAGAGCCAGCTCCAAATCGTGAGTGGACATAAATATCGTCTTATTCGTTTTCCGGGTTAGATGATGGAGTAATTGCATAATCTCTACCTTGCTGGGAAAATCAAGGAATGCGGTAGGTTCATCCAAGTAAATAACCGGAGTCTCCTGAGCGAGCGCCTTAGCGATCATCACTTTCTGGCGTTCTCCATCCGATAAGGTATGGACCATGCGGGATGCTAGTTCCTCAATGCGGACAAGGGCGATGGATTCTTCCACGATCCGCTTATCATCCTTGCTCAACTTGCCCCAGAAGCCGGTATACGGGCTACGTCCCATCCCGACCAATTCCCGTACCAACATATTCCGGATCTCACATTTATCGGTCAGCACGACACCGATCGTGGTGCTCAATTCCTTATCGGAATAAGCATCTATATCTTTTCCTAGGACCAATATTTCCCCATCTAATTTAGGTTGGAAAGCCGATAACGTGCGCAATAAAGTAGACTTCCCCACCCCGTTAGCACCCAGCAAACAGGTTAATTCACCACTATAGATCGTAGAGTGTATACCTTTAGCTACCAGCTTTGTACTACTCTTAGAATGGTAACCGATCGAAAGTCCGTTAATATGAATCGTATCTTGTTTCATCTTACTCGTTCAATTCATTCTTTCGTTTTCTAAATAATACCGAAGCCACTACAGGAGCACCTACTAAAGCGGTTACCGAGTTGACAGGTAACGCTCCCTCGAACCCCGGCATACGGGCGATCAAATTACAGATCAACGCCAACGCCGCACCTGCGAATAAGACCGCAGGCATTAAAATCCGATGGTCGGAAGTTTGAAATATGGCCCGGCATAAATGCGGAACGGCTAGCCCCAAGAAGATAATAGGTCCGCAATAAGCCGTGACAATCGCCGTAAGGACCCCGGCCGAGGTGATAACCAACAAACGGGCCCGCTTGATATTAAGTCCCAAATTGCGTGCGTAGCTATCCCCAAGAAGCATCAAGTTCATGGTCTTGATAAGCAGGAACGAGAGAGGGATCAAGATTGTCATAAGAATCACGAACAACGTCATCTGATTACCGGAAACACGGGCGAAACTACCCAATCCCCAAATCACGTATGCACGGATATCCTCCTCGACGCTAAAGAATTTAAGTACACCGATCACGGCGTTTGCCACGTAACCGATCATCACACCGATAATCAACAACGTGACATTTCCTTTTACCTTTTGGGAAACATACACGATCAGCGCCATCACGGATAAGGAACCGATCACGGCCGCTATCGATAAGGCGATCTCCCCCATAAAACCAAGTTTACTCAAGGCAACGCCCCCTAAACTACCGCTTAACAACACCACAAAAGCGACACCCATGCTCGCTCCCGAACTGATACCTAAGACCGAAGGTCCGGCCAATGGATTACGGAAAACGGTTTGCATCTGTAAGCCGCTGATGGATAAGCCTGCTCCCGCTACCAACGCTGTCAATGCCTGTGGTAGTCGGGATTTCCAGATAATATTCTGCCATGTAATAGGCTCATTTCCTGAATTCCAGATAATATGCCAAACCGATTGAAGAGGAATAGAGACTGACCCCAACACCAAATTCAAAAAGATTAGAACAAAAATAGCCGTGACAATCGCCAGCATCCATAGGGTATTTGAATGTCTCATCAGTGTTCCTTATTTAAGTCGAGAATAATAGACCGGCTCATGATCCGGTAATAAATCCGGATGAAAGATATGAAGCAAATCCGCTAGGACGATCTCCGGTTCTGTCGGCATACTCTCATAAAACGGCGTGTTCTTCATATTACAATAGATAATCCCTTTCTCCCGGAACGCACGGAAATCCGCATAACGAGGATCTTGCTCTTTCAATGCCTCATAGCTAAACGTTCCCGGGAAACTATTCACGATACGCCAGTAATCAGCATCGTCCGCTTGGTTATAGACCGTCTCGAAGTCTAATGTAACACCACCGGATCGCTCATCGTCTTTCAAGAAATAATCAGCGCCGGCATCCTTGAAAAGCTGTGCCAAGAAACTCTTTCCTCCTACGGCATACCAGTTTCCACCCCGTAACTCGCCACTAAAAACGATCGGACGTTTTTTAACCTTGCCATCCGCCGTAAGTTCCTTTAATTCATTATACCTCTTCTCAATGGCGGCAAAACGCTCATTGCCCTCTTTCTCTACCCCTAACAACAAGCCTATGAACTTGATCCATTCAGCTTGTCCCAATGGCGTAGTCTCCTTATAACCCAAATGGGGAATCAAGGGGATACCCACGTCTTTCAGCGTCTCATAGCCTCCCCGCTTGAATGGCGATACAAGGATCAAATCAGGATTCATACTCATGATAACCTCGTTATCGAAATTTCCCTCTATACCGATCTTTGCGGTTTTACCTTCTTTCAGGCGTTCGTTCATCTCTTTATTGAACAAATGCCGTGTACTGGTAATCCCAACGACCTTATCCAAAGCACCCAATTTAATAAAATTCGATAATTGCAGGGAAGTCATACAGATAACGCTTCGGATGGGAAGCTCTATCATCGTATAATCAACGGGAATCCCCGTGGGTTTCGAACCTCTTTTTACGAACGCATAATGAAACGTGGTGCTTTCCTCGTTTTGAGGATCTTGAATATCAGCCAAGACATATTGATCCGCATAGGTAAGCTTGAATCCTTGGGCGTATAAAGGCTTAACCTGCTCTTGCGAGAATGCGGATTGCTCTACGGAAGCCGTCTTCCCTATTTCTCCTTTTTCACGGATACCTGAAGTACATGATAAAGTCAATACCGATAAAAGCAAGCATCCACCCGCTATAAACTTATTCATAATCCTTGTTTAATTGACAGTTGATCATTGACAGTTACTCTCGTCCTGCTCCACGGGACAGCAACATTTATTTATGAACCGGCAGGTCTTCTGACTTACTTCCATTCTGGACGCCTTCCCGATTACGAAACCAGTGGCCAAGGTATTGTCCGAATGTTTAGAAGTTCACAGCAGCGTGGTCTGTCCGGGATTCTCACCCGGTTCCCTTTTAATCCGCCTCCCGGAAAAAGAGATAAGCGGAGCCTGTTACAGCGACAAAAGTAGTAAGAATATTTGTATACATCCGCAATTTTAAGGACTTTTGCGTTTCAAATAAAAACAGATACACATGAATCATCCTATTCACTTCGTCTCATTAGGTCCCGGTGATCCGGAATTAATTACGCTGAAAGGGCTTAAAACATTACAAAAGGCTGATATTATCTATTGTCCTGCTACACAAGGCAAGCATGGAATCATATCTCGGGCGACGGATATATTGAAAGCTATTGAGGTAGACGAATCCTTGATCCATCCGTTTATTTTGCCAATGAGTAAGGAACGGACAGATGCGTTAAACGCTTATAACGAATTGTTTCTGGATGCCCAAGCTGAATATTTGAAAGGAAAACAAATCGTGATCGTCGCCGAGGGAGACGCTGGTTTTTATTCATCTATACAATATGTATACGATAAATTCGAGGAAGCAGGAATCCCGGTAGATCGAATCGCAGGAATTCCGGCATTTATAGCGGCAGGTGCCTTGGCCGGGATACATATCGTAAAACAAGAGGAGCAAATTAATGTAATCCCCGGGACTGCGTCGTTCGATGAACTTTCGGCAAAAATAGAAAATGGAATGATCATCGTCATCATGAAATTACCGGGTTGCCAAGAGGCTATTCATACTTGTATCCGGCAGTATGCGGATAAGGCGGTTTTTCATTATTTCGAGAATGTAGGAACAGGAAAAGAATATTATACTACTGATATCGCCACTATACATTCCAAGGATTTCCCCTATTTCTCCCTACTGATTATCCAACCTCGCTAAAAGAAGAAGGCTGCCCGGAGAGTAACCAAACCCGGACAGCCCATCTTATTACGCTACATGCAATATATGCTTAAGCTGATCGATATGGAAACGAAGTGTATCCATATAAGGTTTCACTGAATTATGGTACATGATCGCTTTTGCGTGCATATCTTCCAACTCGCTTACTTTACGGTTCGCCTCACGCATTTTACAAGCGTTGTAGCGAATACCCGATACATGCCCTTTGATATCCTCGATCGCTTGGTTTCCCCGGTTGAAGATAGACTCTGCTTCTTCCGGAGCGTATACCGTATAGGCTTGGGCAACGTCATCCAGTAATGCCTGTTGATAAGAGCCGGCTATCGGGAGCAATTGATGGATCGCATGATGACATAAAGAATGAACCTCGTTTTGAAGCTTCTTCAATTCTACTTCCCACTTTGATTCACATACTTCATCCAATTGTTTGACTTCCGCTACGACACGGCCGCTAAACAATTCCACTACCATCTTTTCCCATGCTTCTGCTACCCACGATTTAGTAGCAAATGTAACCTGACTAAATCTTACTGTTGACATAACCTTAAATTTACATATTATATTGCTAATGTTATTAATCTCTTATCTGTTTCAATTTATCACACTCAAATCATTTTATCTTTCTTTTTATCGTTGCGACACCACAAAATTAATCAAATTATCATAGATGGATAATTTTAAAGACTATTTTATAATTCTTTAAGAGTGCGACAAGCAAAACGTATGATTTTTGCAAAGTTCACTTTACAAAAAGTTTAATTTCAAGCCTAACAGCTATCACAAAAAGCAAGATCATCGCCATCTTCGCACAAAAATATCAAAATAACACAATCTTATTATTCCATAAAGGGGGAAAACCTTGTTCCGTATCATTTTGTTATTATAATAAATTAGATTTACTTTGTTCAAACTATATAAACTTACATAAAGCACATGAAATCGGACATTGAGATAGCAAGAGAAACAGACTTGCGTAAAATTAAGGAAGTTGCGACAACGTTAGGTATCCCTCGTGAGGAAGTACAAAATTATGGCAGGTATATTGCCAAGGTTCCTATCCATTTGATCGATAAAAAGCAAATGGACCAGCATAATTTAATTTTAGTGACCGCTATCACTCCCACTAAAGCGGGAATCGGAAAGACTACGGTTTCGATCGGTCTGGCTTTAGGTCTGAATAAAATAGGGAAGAAAGCGGTGGTCGCTTTACGTGAGCCGTCTCTTGGCCCGTGTTTCGGCATGAAAGGTGGTGCTGCCGGAGGTGGATATGCCCAAGTGCTTCCTATGGAAAACATCAACTTGCATTTTACAGGGGATTTTCATGCGGTTACTTCCGCCCACAATATGATTACCGCTTTATTGGATAACTATATTTATCAGACTCGCAACACCTGCGAGGGGTTAAAGGAGATCAAATGGAAACGGGTTCTTGACGTAAACGACCGTAGCTTACGTAACATCGTATCGGGTCTAGGCGGCTCGGCGAACGGTGTCCCTACCGAGACCGGATTTGACATCACTCCCGCTTCAGAGATCATGGCGATCCTTTGCTTGGCTACGGATATAGAGGATTTGAAACGACGTGTCGGAAATATTTTATTGGGTTATACAAACGAAGATAAGCCTTTCACGGTAAATGATCTTGGCATAGCCGGAGCTATTACCGTATTGCTAAAAGACGCATTACTGCCGAACCTAGTACAAACAACGGAGAATACTCCCGCATTTGTACATGGAGGTCCTTTCGCTAATATCGCCCATGGATGTAATTCCATATTGGCCACCCAAATGGCTCTTACTTATGGAGATTATGTGATTACGGAGGCTGGTTTCGGCGCTGATCTGGGCGCAGAGAAATTCTTTAATATCAAATGTAGAAAAGCGGGGCTTTCACCGAAACTGACAGTCATCGTAGCGACTGCCCAGAGCTTAAAACTTCATGGTGGCGTTCCTGAAAAAGAAATCAAGGAACCGAATATCGAAGGATTAAAGAACGGATTCACTAACTTAGATAAACACATTGAGAATATGAAGAGCTTCGGACAGCAAGTAATCGTGACTTTCAACCGTTTCGCTACCGATACGGACGAGGAGATCGCTTTAGTGGCTGAGCATTGCAAGGAAAAAGGGGTTGGATTCGCCATGAATAACGTTTTCTCTGAAGGAGGTGAAGGGGGTACGGAACTTGCCCGCTTAGTGGTTGATACGATCGAAAATCATCCTTCCGCTCCTTTACAATATACATATGATCTGAATGATCCGATCCGTACGAAGGTACAAAAAGTGGCCCAGAAGATATACGGAGCCTCTTCGATTGTTTATACGACTTTGGCCGATAAAAAATTGCGTCAGATCGAAAGCTTGGGTATTTCCCATTATCCGATCTGTATCGCCAAGACTCAATATTCATTCTCTTCCGATCCGAAAGCTTATGGGGTCGCCAAGGATTTCGAACTAAAAGTACGAGATGTAATCATCAATAACGGAGCCGAGATGATCGTTGTCGTCATGGGCGAGATCATGCGTATGCCGGGGCTCCCTAAAGAGCCGCAAGCCCGAAAGATCGATATCGTGGATGGCATGATTGAGGGATTGAGTTAATAGACAGTAAAACAATTTAAATAAAAAAAGGTACGCCTCACACATTCAGTAAGGCGTACCTTTTTTATAACCACTCTCGCCCCGAAACCGGGGGGCGATCAATAAGCTCTGGCGAACAGTACCCGGCAAGCCGACGGTTTACCTGTCACCATACACTTACCCGGAGTCTTATCACCAGCTAAAGGAATACAGCGGATCGTAGCTTTCGTCTCGTTCTTGATCAATTCTTCTGTTTCCGGGGTTCCATCCCAGTGGGCCATGATGAAGACGCCATCCTCGATCTTCTCCTTAAATTCCTCATACGTATCTACGTTTATGATGTTAGCCTCACGGTGATCGTACGCTTTCTTGAAGATATTCGCTTGGATTTCCTCCAACAGATTCTTCACGTATTCCTCAATGCCATCACACGTGATCGTCTCCTTCTCCAAAGTATCACGGCGCATTACTTCGATCGTATTATTCTCCAAATCACGACCACCCATAGCCAAACGCACGGGAACACCTTTTAACTCGTACTCAGCGAACTTCCAGCCCGGCTTCTTGTTATCAGCGTCATCATATTTCACGGAAATGCCTAACGCTTTCAATTTAGCCACGATACCAGCGACCTTCTCGCTGATCTGCGTCAATTGCTCAGCGCTACGGTAGATCGGTACGATCACAACCTGTATCGGAGCCAAATGTGGAGGCAATACCAAACCGTTATCATCAGAGTGAGACATAATCAACGCTCCGATCAAACGTGTGGAAACACCCCAAGAAGTAGCCCAAGCATAGTCGCTCTTACCGTTCTTGTCGATGAAAGTAACGTCGAAAGCCTTACCGAAGTTCTGCCCCAAGAAATGGGAAGTTCCCGCCTGCAAAGCTTTTCCATCCTGCATCATCGCCTCGATCGTATAGGTATCCAAAGCACCGGCGAAACGCTCGCTCTCAGACTTCACGCCCTTTATTACCGGCATTGCCATATAATTCTCTGCGAAGTTCGCATAAACGTCTTGCATCTTCTTAGCTTCTATCTCCGCTTCTTCACGAGTAGCGTGAGCGGTATGGCCTTCCTGCCACAAGAACTCAGCCGTACGAAGGAACAAGCGAGTACGCATCTCCCAGCGCATCACGTTCGCCCATTGGTTGCACAAGATAGGCAGGTCACGGTAAGACTGAATCCAGTTACGGTATGTATTCCATATAATGGTCTCCGAAGTCGGGCGAATGATCAATTCCTCTTCCAGTTTAGCTGCCGGATCTACGACAACCCCCGTACCGTCATGATTTGTCTTCAAACGATAGTGAGTAACCACGGCGCACTCCTTGGCGAACCCTTCTACGTGCTCAGCTTCTTTGCTTAAGAAAGACTTCGGGATCAGCAAGGGGAAATAAGCGTTCACATGACCGGTTTCCTTGAACATATCGTCTAGGATACGTTGCATCTTCTCCCAGATAGCGTATCCGTAAGGCTTGATCACCATACAACCACGCACGGCGGAATTCTCCGCCAAATCTGCCTTAATTACCAAATCTTGGTACCACTGCGAATAGTTTACACTTCTCGGTGTAAGTTCTTTCAGCTCTTTTGCCATTTCTTTATATTTCTAAATTATACTGTTTTCCTTAATCTGAATAAGTAATGGGTTGCAAAGGTAAGAAATAATCGTATATCTTTGTAAAAACTATATATAGATAATATCATGAATATACACAAGATCACACGTTACTTACTTATGTTATGTACATTTACGTTCTTAACTCTCACGGCGAAAGGGCAAGATGGAGAGCCTTTGCGACTGGCCGTGGCAGGGGTATCCCACGGACATCTATGGGAGGTGATAAGCCGTTTGGATAGAGGCGATTTCAAGATTGTAGGAGTCGCCGAGAAAGATGATTACTTACGGGAACATAACGGTCTGCGGGATAAGCTGGATCCTAACCTATTCTATGCGGACCTTGGCGAGATGCTGGATAAGACCCATCCGGAGGCGGTCATCGTATACGAGCCGATCCACGACCATCTTCGTGTGGTAGAGGCTTGCGCACCGAGAGGCATACATGTTATGGTAGAAAAGCCATTGGCCGTCAATAACGAACATGCTACCCGAATGGCATCGCTCGCCCGTGAGAAAAATATCTTGTTGCTTACCAACTACGAGACTACGTGGTATAATACTAACCATGAGGCATTCCGCCTTATCGACAGCGGTGCTATCGGGAAGATCGATCGTATCAACGTATACGACGGGCATCAAGGTCCCTTCGAGATCAACTGCGGAAAAGAGTTCACGGACTGGTTAACTGACCCCGTGCTGAATGGCGGCGGGGCGGTTATCGATTTTGGATGTTACGGAGCCAACTTAGCCACCCGTCTCATGAAAGATGAAAAGCCTCTTAGCGTATACGCCGTACTACGGCAGAATAAACCGAATCTTTATCCCAAGGTAGACGATGACGCGACTATTATCGTGGAATATCCTTCCGCGACCGTCCAGATCATGGGATCATGGTGTTGGCCGATGGGTAGAAAAGATATGCATATCTATGGCGACAAAGGATATATCTACCAAGATACACCTAAGGAAATGCGAATTTATACCAACGGAAAGGAGCGCCAAGAAATAGCACCTTCCTTGAACGCTCCTTATAATGATTCCTTTTATTTCTTGAAAGCCGCTGTCCGTAAAGAGATTGACGTACCTCCCACGGACCTTTCCTCGTTGGAGAATAACCTAATGGTAGTGCGGATATTGGACGCTGCCATTCAAAGCGCAAAATCTAAAGCGGTTATCCAGCTCTTTTGAGAGTTTAAAACACCTCTTTCCAATGTTTTAGATTCGTATCGATGGTATCCAAGACCTCCTTGCTTCGCCCCTCCATCATTAACTTATACATGGTTTGGGCAAAACCAAGCATTTGGGAGAACTCAATCTTGGGAGGCATCGCTAATGCGTTCGGATCGGTCATGATGTTAACCAAGGCCGGTCCGTCAGCGTTAAACACTTTCTGCAAGGTGGGGAATACATCGTCGGGGTTGATCACGTTGTAGCCCGCCATTCCCATTGAAAGGGCTACCCGGGCGAAATCCGGGTTCAACATCGTGGTCTGCCAATCCGGCAGTCCAGCCACCTCCATCTCAAGTTTTACCATTCCTAGGGAACGGTTATTAAACACGATTAATTTAATCGGCAAATGGTATTGCACGATCGTAGCAAGGTCGCCCAACAACATTGAGATACCTCCATCACCACACAACGCAACGACTTGCCTACCGGGGTAAGCCAATGCCGCCCCTATCGCTTGCGGCATGGCGTTCGCCATCGAGCCATGATTGAATGATCCCAACATCTTCCGCATACCCGTAGCTTGCAAATAGCGGGCACCCCATACACAAGTCATACCCGTATCCACGGTAAATATGGCGTCGTCCGAGCTAAGCTCGTCTACGACCGAGATCACGTACTCTGGCTGTATCTTCTCTTCTTTCCCCCGGACAGCGGCGGCAGAACGGAGATTTTCCCGAACTTTCTCATATTTAGCCAACTGTTCCCGCAAGAAACTATCATCTTCTTTCTGGTGAATCAACGGAATCAACTCATCCAAAGTATCCTTCACATCGCCACAAAGCCCCATTTGTATCTTGGCACGACGCCCCAGACGATTCGGATTGATATCCACCTGTACGATCGTGTTGCTCTCTGGCATGAATGCCTCGTATGGAAAATCGGTTCCCAACAACACCAACACCTCTGCCTCGTGCATACTATAATAGCCGGAAGGCATGCCCAATAGACCGGTCATCCCCACCTCGTTCGGATTATCGTATTGGATCTCCATCTTACCCTTGAAAGAATAGGCTACCGGAGCATTCAGTAATTTAGCCAACTGCACCAATTCCGGATGGGCATCTTTCGCCCCTATTCCACAATAAAGTGTCACTTTCTTTGCGTTATTCAACAAATCCGCTAATTCCCGGATTTCCTGTTCGGCGGGACAAACCCGTTGTCGCGTAGGAAAAGAAATGGTAGAGGACAAACCCGCTGTAGCATTCTCTGCCGCCAAGTCACCTGGAAGTCCGATCACCCCGACCCCACGTGATGAGATCGCCGCTTGCATAGCGCCTTGAAGCATCCGGGGAAATTGTTCCGGCGTAGTGGCTACTTGGTTATAATAGCTACAATCATCGAATAATTTGATCGTATTTGTCTCTTGGAAATATTCCGTACCAAACTCCCGGGAAGGGATCGTGGAAGCGATCGCCAAGACCCGTGCTCCGGATCGTTGGGCATCATACAGCCCATTAATTAAATGTACATGCCCGGGGCCACTACTACCTGCGCAACAAGCCAACTCGCCTGTCAACTGGGCCTCCGCCGCAGCGGCATAAGCCCCCGTTTCCTCATGACGGACATGAATCCACCGCAATCTGCCGTTTTTCCGAACAGCCTCGTTCACCTCATTCAGGCTATCGCCTGTCACGGCGTATATACGTCGTACGCCTGCTTTTTCCAGCGTATCCACTAACTGGTCCGCAACTTTCTTCGCCATAGTTTAAACTCTTCTTTTTATTTTATAAGAAAACTATCAAGGGCTGGAGAAAGTTTTTGGAAAGGCTGATTTTTATTTGATGCAATCCGTCAATGTTCGTAAAAAAGCGACAATCGCAGTCTCCTCTTCCTGAGATAAAGCTAAGTTCCCCAGTTCATCCTTATTTACGGTCTCGGGATATTCCGCCGGGGGGAAATCCTCTACATCCCTTACATTATGAAGCTAAATAGACACTTCACGACCCCTTCCGAGGTGATACGGGCGTATTTATCGGCAAAACCTTTTTCCGGGATATGGCATATAGTAAACATATCACCAAATGTACGATTTATTTCTCAAGATATATGAGCGATGGCCTCTATTTATGGAGAGACATCCCCATGTAGATACCGATGCAATAAGGAATTAACCAGATGAACCACACAACAATGCTAAATCTGTTGAAATGCTGCTTGGCTTTTAACGAACCTTTAAAGTAAGTCCAAATCGCCCAGATCGCATGGATTAGCATCAAGCAAATAGCGATAATTCCCGTTACGGTATGCGCCGTATCATGCAGATGGGTCAGCTGGGCGATATGCTCCATCAAGCCCGTTCCAATAGCGTCCGCATAAAGTCCTAATACAAAAAACCAAAGATGCCACGCTTTTAACTGTCCTTGGAAACGCTCGCCCCAGACCCCGATCGTATAGCATATCAAGGCGGATGATATCACACAAATGGCCGTAATCAGTAAATGAATATCAAGTTGATTGAATACCATATTTTTCCTTTTTCAAAAAGAACAGAAGCTTCCTAAAAAAGTTCAGGCTATTGGCAAAGAATTCATACATTCGCGTGTCTAAATAAAAACGACAGGGCAATCCCGTTGAAAAATATGAAACAAAATATACTCGCTCTCTATCTGATCAAGTTATCCAAATGGTTCTCGCTCGTAATGCCTATCATTGTCCTTTTCTATGAGGATCATGGGTTAGGATTGCAAGACGTATTTATTTTGAAGAGTGTCTACTCGGTCGCCGCTGTCGCTTTGGAGATTCCCTCGGGCTACCTAGCGGACGTATGGGGACGTAAGAAATGCTTGATTCTAGGTTGTATACTGTTCTTTGGTGGGTACCTATGTTATTCTTTCACCTCCACTTTCACGGCATTTCTCTTTGCCGAGATCCTGTTGGGAACCGGGCAAACCTTGGTAAACGGAGCGGATTCGGCGCTGCTCTACGATACAACCGTACGATATAAAAAAGAAGAACTTTACTTGCGGTACGAGGGACGTATCACGATGATCGGTAATTTCGCCGAGGCCATCGCCGGGATATTCGGTGGATTGCTGGCCGCTTATTCCTTGCGATTGCCGTTTTACGCCCAAGCGTTTGTCGCCTTTATCGGCATTCCGGCAGCGTTCGCCTTGCAGGAATTCAATACTAAGAGTAAGGTGCAGAACCCGGTTTCCGAGATTCTCCGCATTTTGAAATATTCCTTGGTTACGAACCGTAGGCTATGCTATAACATCATGTTCTCCGGTATCATCGGAGCCGCTACATTAACGATGGCATGGTTCGTGCAGCCCGTATTGATGAAGTTGGAAACCCCGACCTCCTATTACGGTGTCATTTGGACCGTGCTCAATCTGACGGTGGGATTGTCCGCCCTCTATTCTGATCAGGTAGAGCGGTATTTCGGGATGCGTAAATCAAACACGTTTATACTACTTATAATCGTAGGTGGATATATATCGCTCGCTTATAACCTTACTTATTGGGGATTAGCGATCTTGTTCATTTTCTATATAGTCCGGGGCTTCGCCACACCGATTTTGAAAGGTTACATTAATCAAATGACCTTCTCGGAGATGCGGGCTACGGTCTTGTCGATCCGTAACTTTGTGATCCGCTTGATATTCGCTGCCATCGCCCCATTTATAGGTTGGCTAAATGATTTCTATTCTTTACGTGTCGCCCTGTTAGTTTCCGCCGGAATTATTGCCATACCCGGAATTTTATTCTTAGTTTTGCAATTCCGTAAAGCAGATTAAAAATATAATAGCATGAAAAGACAACTTATGACCGGACTGTTTGCCGCTTTGGCTTTCACAGCGGTAGCCCAGTCGAATGAGTGGCGAGACCCCGAGGTCAACGCCGTAAACCGTGCCCCGATGCACGCCAATTTCTTCGCCTACGAGACCGCCGAGGTGGCAGCGAAGGACGCCAAGGAACAATCCCAGAACTTCATGACCTTGAACGGTCCTTGGAAATTCTTTTGGGTAAAGAACGCTGACGCTCGTCCTACCGATTTCTGGCGGACCGATTACAACGACAAAGGATGGAACAATATGCCTGTGCCCGGTGTATGGGAACTGAACGGATATGGAGATCCTCTCTACGTAAACGTTGGTTACGCTTGGCGTGAGCAATTCAAGAACAACCCGCCCGAGGTCCCTACCGTTAATAACCATGTGGGTTCCTACCGTCGTGAGATCATGGTTCCTGCCAGCTGGAACGGAAAAGAGATCATCGCCCATTTCGGCTCCGTTACCTCCAATATGTATTTGTGGGTAAACGGGAAGTACGTAGGCTATAGCGAAGATAGCAAGCTGGAAGCGGAGTTTAACTTAACTCCTTACTTGAAACCCGGACAAAAAAACCTGATCGCTTTCCAAGTATTCCGCTGGTGTGATGGCACTTATCTGGAAGACCAAGATTTCTTCCGTTACAGCGGTGTCGGACGTGATTGTTATTTATACGCCCGTAACCCAAAGCAACAGATCGCCGATATACGTGTGACTCCGGATCTGGACGCTCAATACCAAAATGGCTCGTTGGCTGTCAACCTGACCATGAAGGGTAAAGGTACGGTAGAGCTTGAACTATTGGATGCCCAGAATAAAGCTGTCGCTACCCAATCCTTGAACGCTTCCGGAAAGGTCAGCACGACGATAGAAGTCTCCTCTCCCCACAAATGGACTGCGGAGACTCCTTATCTATATACTTTACGGGCTACTTTAAAAGAGGGAGGCAAAACAATCGAAGTAATCCCTGTAAAAGTAGGTTTCCGTAAGATCGAATTAAAGAACGCCCAGATACTCGTGAATGGGCAACCGGTTCTTTTCAAGGGTGCCGACCGTCACGAGATGGATCCCGATGGCGGTTATGTCGTTTCACGTGAACGCATGATACAGGACATACAGATCATGAAGAAATTCAACTTGAACGCCGTTCGTACCTGCCACTACCCGGATGATAACTTCTGGTACGATCTTTGCGATAAATACGGTATCTATGTCGTAGCCGAGGCCAATGTAGAGTCTCACGGAATGGGATACGGCGAGGAAACGTTAGCCAAGAACCCATCTTATAAGAAAGCGCATCTGGAACGTAACCAACGTAACGTCCAACGTGGTTTCAACCATCCGAGTATAATCTTCTGGTCCTTGGGTAACGAGGCGGGATACGGTCCTAACTTCGAGGCCGCTTACGATTGGATCAAAAACGAGGATCCCAGCCGTGCCGTACAATACGAGCAGGCCGGAAAGACCGGAAAGACAGATATCTTCTGCCCGATGTATTACAACTACGAGGATTGCGCTAAATACTGCGAGGACAACTCCATGCAAAAGCCTTTGATACAATGTGAGTACGCCCATGCCATGGGTAACTCTCAAGGTGGTTTCAAGGAATATTGGGATTTGATCCGTAAATACCCGAAATATCAAGGAGGCTTCATCTGGGACTTCGTGGATCAATCCGTACGCTGGACCGGCAAGAACGGGAAAATGATCTATGCTTATGGCGGCGATTTCAATAAGTTCGACGCTAGCGATAATAACTTCTGCGATAACGGCTTGATCAGCCCGGATCGTGTTCCGAACCCGCATATGTACGAGGTGGGGTATTATTACCAAGATATCTGGACAACCCCCGGCGATCTGTCGAAAGGTGAGATCAAGGTGTACAACGAGAATTTCTTCCGTGACCTTTCCGCTTATTATCTGGAATGGGAAATGCTGAAAGGTGGCAAGGTTGTTCGTAGCGGACGTGTCGATGACCTGAAAGTAGCTCCCCAGCAAACATCAACAATCCGATTGGATCTAGGCGAGACTTGCCAATGCACGGAATGGTTGCTGAATGTATCTTATAAACTGAAGAACCGTGAGGGTTTATTACCCGCCGGACATACCGTAGCCAAGGATCAGCTGACGTTGAATCCATACAAGGCTCCATCTATGGAATTGAAAAACGTGGAGACAACCAATATCGAAACCAAGGCTCCAGTCGTACAAGATAGCGATGCGAATTACCTGATCGTGGAAGGTTGTGGTTTCCGTACCGAGTTCAATCGAGAGAATGGTTATCTGATCAAATACGAGGTAAACGGCCAAGACATGATCAAGGAAGGAGAGGCTTTGACTCCTAACTTCTGGCGCGCGCCGACAGACAATGATTTCGGAGCTGGCCTACAGAAAAAGTACGCCGCATGGAAGAATCCGGAGATGAAGCTGACTTCTCTTAACCAACGGATGGAGAACAAGCAAGTGATCGTAGAGGCCGCTTACGATATGCCGACCGTATCCGCCAAGTTGAACTTGACGTACGTGATCAATAACAAGGGTGCGATCAAGGTTACCCAGAAAATGACAGCAGACAAGAATGCCAAGGTATCCCCCATGTTCCGCTTCGGTATGCAAATGCCGATGCCGAGATCATTCGAGAATATCGAATACTACGGCCGTGGTCCCGTGGAGAATTATATCGACCGCAAGGGTAACGCCGACTTGGCTATTTACCGCCAGACCGTAGATGAGCAATTCTATTCGTATATCCGTCCGCAAGAGAATGGAACGAAATCGGATATCCGCTGGTGGAAAATGCTGAACGAGGCTGGCAACGGTATCGAGGTTGTAGCCTCTGCCCCATTCTCCGCTTCCGCTTTACATTATACGATCGAGTCTTTGGATGACGGTGCCCGGAAGGATCAAAGACACTCTCCCGAAGTAGAGGAAGCTGACTTGACAAACCTTTGTCTCGATAAGGTGCAGATGGGATTGGGCTGTGTAAATAGCTGGGGAACTATCGCACTCCCGGAATATCAAATTCCTTACGGCGACTATGAGTTCACGTTCATTCTTACTCCGGTAAAACATAGCATCGAGATCGAGTAAAACGAATCTTTTATCTAGCGAGAGATATATGAAAGAAGGGGAAAGCAATTGTTGTTTTCCCCTTCTCTCGTTTTCTATCATCACTATTCTTTAACAGCCACTACCTACAAAATTCCTAAACCGTTCCAGTCCCTTTATCAGCGAGGAACGTGGACAAGCGATATTCCAACGCATGAAACCTTCGCCTTCTGCTCCATACATCGTTCCGGCATTGAGCCATAGCTTCGCTTTCTCGATCAGCAAGTGCTCCAATTCTTCCGATGATTTACCTAACTTACGGCAATCCATCCATACGAGATAAGTGCCTTCCAACAAGGTTATCGGGAAGTCCGGCAGATATTTCCCGCAAAAATCTTTCATGTATAAGTAATTCTGCCATAAATAATCGATCAGTTGCGACAGCCATTCCTCTCCCTCATTATAGGCCGCTATGGTAGCTATTACACCAAAAGGATTCACATCGCATACCTCGTTGATATTGATTGCCCGGTCTATCTTCCGACGTAGGTTCTCATCGGAACACACGATATTGGCGATCTGTAATCCAGCTATATTGAAAGCCTTGCTAGGTGACAGGCATGTCACGGAATGCCGTAGGAATTCTTCCGAGATAGATGCGAACGGCGTAAAAGTATATTCCGGAAATACGAGTTCGCAATGTATATCATCCGATACGACTGTTAAACCATTACGGATACATATCTCGCCGATATGACTTAATTCCTCACGTGTCCATACCCTTCCAGCGGGATTATGAGGATTACACAACAACATGACCTTTACCCTCGGATCAGCGGCTTTTCTCTCCAAATCCTCATAATCAATCGTGAATGTATCATGGGCATAAGGCAAAGGGTTGCGGATAATCTCACATCCGTTATTGCGGATGGATGAGAAAAAACAGTTATAAACCGGAGTCTGCACCAGTACTTTATCACCCGGCTCGGTCAACACTTTGATAACGGCGGAAATAGCCGGAACAACACCGGAGGTATAAATCATCCATTCTTTCCGTATTTGCCATCCATGCCGACGTTCAAACCAACCTGTCACCGCTTCGTAATATGCATCCGGCACTTGGGTATAACCGAAAATACCATGTTCTACACGTTGCCGTAAAGCTTCGATAATAACGGGTGCCGTACGGAAATCCATATCGGCCACCCACATCGGTAGTACATCCGTGCCCACGGCACTATCCCATTTATAAGAGTTCGTACCGGTACGAGGCACTATTTCATCGAAGTTATATCTCATATTCTTTATGCGGAAAAGCAAGTACGTTCATTCCATAGCCTCAGTTGGCAATTACCCGGAGCCTTGATGTTCTCGTCGAGGATTACCTCACCATAACTTTCGGCGGTGATACTTCCCGTACGGGGATTCTTCACGCTACGGATCGAGCTGTTGATAGTCGCCTGCACGGAACTGTATTCAAAGGCTAGATCGCAATCATCTGCCATCGTACAGTTCTCCATCATAAGATCGTGGGCGTAACAAAGCGGCTGCGTACCCGAGATCTTGCAATTTACCAAACGCAGGTTCTTCGAGTGCCACCCCAAGTACTCGCCGTTAATCTCGGAATCGTATACGGTAACATTCTCCGTATTCCAGAAAGCGTCTTTCGAATTGATGACCGCATTACGGATTTCCACGTTCTTACAATACTGGAACGAGTAGTTTCCATTTTGAGCGTAGTTCCGGATTTTAATGTTCTCGCCGTGCATAAATAAATAATCAGCATGATCTATTTGCACATTTATCAATTCCACGTTCCGGCAATGCCAAAGGGTTTCTTGAGCATTGGGTAGTTGTACGTTTTCCAGTCTGATACCGTCCATCTCCCGAAACATCTTTGGGGCTTCCACCCGTGTATCCGTCATCACTAGATTTTGGGAGTACCATAACGCGGCACGTCCACCTTCGGTAAACAGGCTATTCTTGATGGTGAAGCCATCCACGTGCCAAAACGGATATTTACCCTCAAAACGACAGCCTACGGCTATGATATTGCTACACTCTTTCAATGCCGACTCCCCGGCATGAATAACGACATTGTCTAATTGTAAATCGTGAGAGGCGAACAAAGGGCGCTCACCACTAAATTCCATATTCTTTATCTGTTGCATAATGGATCTTATTTGAAGTTTTCTACAAAGAACCGTTCAATCTTATCGAAGGGAATGACATTCATCTGATCGTACAAATCCACATGATTCGCTCCGGGTATAATTAGCAATTCCTTGTTATCACCTTTCAGTTTCTTGAAAGCATCCTCGCTGAAGTAACGTGAATGCGCTTTCTCGCCATGAATAATCAATACGGCGCTACGAATCTCGTCACTATACGAGAGTATAGGCATATTGATGAAAGATAAAGCCGAGGTCTTGTTCCATCCGCCATTCGAGTTGAGCGAACGCTTGTGGTAACCACGCTTCGTCTTGTAATAAGCGTAGTAGTCTTTCAAGAATTGGGGCGCATCGTCGGGTAACGTATCGGGTAAGCCTCCCGCAAGGGCATATGAGTCGTACTTTGCGTCAGCGGTACGCTGTTCATTGAGTTGCTTGCGCAATTCATAACGTGCGTCGGTATCCATCGCATCAAAATAGCCATTAGCGTTCACACGGCTCATATCGTACATCGTAGAGGTAACGGTCGCTTTGATACGAGTATCGATAGCCGCCGCATTAAGAGCCATGCCTCCCCATCCGCAGATACCGAGGATACCGATATGTTCCGCATCCACATCATCACGTGTCGAAAGGAAATCGACGGCCGCACAGAAATCTTCCGTATTGATGTCGGGAGAAGCTACATAACGAGGCTCTCCGCCACTCTCGCCTGTATATGACGGATCGAAAGCGATCGTCAGAAATCCACGTTCCGCCAATTCCTGCGCATATAAACCCGAGGATTGTTCCTTCACGGCACCGAACGGACCGCTAATAGCGATAGCAGGCAATTTTCCATCCGCATGCTTGGGTTTGTACATATCGGCGGCAAGCGTAATGCCATAGCGATTACGAAAAGTAACTTTACTATGGCTCACCTTGTCACTCTGTGGGAATACTTTATCCCACTCCTTAGTTAGATTCAAATTCTTGTCCATTGTATGACCGGTATTAAATTGATTGTCTGTAGCGAACAGATTTCCCGTAGCGCAAAAGCATATGGCTATTGCCGTACATAATTCTCTTAATGACTTCTTCATGTCGTTCCTTGTTTATTTTTACGATGGCAAAGATAGAAGCTCAAATAGCATCCCTTTGTAGATAAATTACGGATGTCATGACCTCAATTACAGGTTTTGCGGAATCAGCCAGAAAACCTGTAAATACACATAATCCGTAACAATGGTTATATAATCCGTAATTAGGGTTATAACTATATATGAATTATCCTCTATTTTCGCATACAAAATTATTGATTAAATACGTACGGCTATGGATAAGATACTTAACTTAGATAGTGTAGACCTATATAACAAACTATATGGCCTCGAAACCCTAAATCCGCTTGTCAGTGTCATAGATTTGAATAAAGCGACGAGTAGTGTAGATCTCATCCGCTTCAATTACGGCATCTATGCGCTGTATCTAAAACTAGAGAAAGCCTGCGATATCAAATACGGACGCCAGACATACGATTACCAAGAAGGCACGATCGTTTGCTTCGCCCCCGGGCAAACAGCGGAAACAAACCCGACCACCGATAAAGTCCAAGTAAACGCACATGGTATTCTTTTTCATCCCGATTTACTGCGTGGAACGTCACTCGGAAAGAGTATCAAGAAATATACGTTCTTTTCTTACGAGGTAAACGAGGCGTTACACCTCTCGGAAGAAGAAAGATCTATCGTGATGGATTGCCTGAAGATTATCCGTATGGAACTGGAGCATGGCGTGGATAAACATAGTAAAACCTTACTTGTAAACCATATCGAACTGCTACTTAATTATTGTATGCGTTTTTATGAAAGGCAGTTCATCACCCGAGGCAAGACAAACCGGGATGTGCTGACACGTTTCGAAAATCTATTGGATGAGTATTTCGAAAGTGCACTCGCCGAACAGGACGGATTGCCTACGGTGAAATACTTTGCCGACAAGCTTTGTCTCTCATCGAACTATTTCGGTGACATGTTCAAGAAGGAAACCGGCAAATCACCGCAGGAATACATCCAAGAGAAAGTAATCGAGCTAGCCAAAGAACGTATCTCCGACACGGCGGACACAGTCAGCCAAATCGCATATTCCCTCGGTTTCCAATATCCGCAGCACTTCTGTCGGCTATTCAAGAAACGGGTAGGATACACGCCAAGTGAATACCGTGCGCAGATCGGTCTATCAACGAATCTATAGAAGGTGTTCAAGAAGATGTTAGATATTAAGACCGTATATGAATGTAACCGGTGCTTGGGATGCAAGACGCTGCACCCACAAGTAAGCCTCATCAATCTAGAGAGCCCGAACCTAGAGCAAGAGGCCGTAAAGTTCGAGTTCTATGCGATTCTCTTGATAGAAGACTGCCCGGACGGTTGTTATTGTTGCGGACGTAAGTATTACGATTATTCCAACGCTACGATGGTATTCCTTACTCCCGGTGAGATTTTCCGTATGAGCGAGAATAATACGTTACCCGACAAAGGGTACCTTTTAGCGTTCCATCCCGACCTATTGTTCCGCACGTCATTGGACAACCATATTAAGAACTATACCTTCTTCGCTTATAATAAGGAAGAGGCGCTACATCTCTCCCAACGTGAGACAGCCAAAGTTACGTGTTGTCTGGAAAACATCGAGGATGAGCTTCACCATGCCATCGATACACACAGTGGTACCATTCTATCCCGCCACATTGAATTATTATTGGATTATTGTACACGCTATTATGAGCGACAGTTCATTACCCGGGAGAATAAGAACAAGGCTATCTTGGAGAAATTGGAAAGGCTCCTCGACGAGTATATCATTTCCGGCAAATTAGAGAACGGCCAGCTACCCACCATCGAATATTGTACGGCAGAACTGAATCTTTCTGTCGCTTACTTCAACGACCTGTTAAGATTCGAGACCGGCAAAACGCTGGAGGAATATTTTCAGTTCAAACGGTTGAGTGTGGCTAAGACAATGCTACTGAAAAACGGTAATACTCCCGCTCTGGTAGCACGGCAACTAGGTTATCCGAACGTACAGTATTTCAGCCTTATATTTAAGAAGATCACAGGCATCGCCCCCAGTGAATATCCATATGCGCAAAACTAAGAAACGGAAGGAGGCCATCCCCCTTCTGTTTCTTAGAATAACATTATTTTCCTAGCTTCTTTTCCAGCATCTTCATAAAATATCCCCCGACAACCGAACGGGCTTGAAAACCTCGTTGCGTACCATCAGAAGTAAAATGCCAATCGCTTAGAGGAACACGTGAAGTCGTCTCGTTGGCATAGTTCCAGACCGGAATCATCAACGTATTAAAATCCTCCATCGATCCGGTCAAACAAGCGGACCATAAAATCCAGTCGGACTTCGTATAATCCTTCCGGTTATCCAACGGCAAACCGTATTTATTTTGCTTTGTCTTGTAATAAGCCATTTCCATAGCGGCAACCTCTTTTGGGAAGATATTCAAGCCCAGCAAGCGATCCCATACCAAGTTGTATTTCTGGCTCCAAGTACCCGGCTTATCGAAAGTCAAGCGGTAATGATCGCCATCATCTGCCATTTTTACCCACTTAGCGGCCATCTCACGGGCGGCTTCCGTATATTGCCTAGCGATATCCGTCTTGCCTAACATCTCCGCCAATTTCCCGTAGCCGGCAACTCCCATAATTGCCTTGATGGACAAATTCGTGTTATGGGCGAAATGCCCGGCGAAATCATCCGTACAAAGTTGGTTCTTCGGATCAAGGCCTTCCTTCAACAAGTAATTCGCCCATGTAGTCAAAACCTCCCAATGTTGGGCGGCATAATCGGCATTACCATCCACTACCGCTATGGCAGTCGCTAGCACAAGCATATTACCACTTTCTTCCACGGGCATATCGCCACCGTAGGTCTGACCGTTCGCAACCGGATATGTACCCACGTCGTGAGCCGGGAAAGGTTTCTTCCACAGTCCGCTCTCGCTATAATAGAAAATAGGGTTCATCATTCCTTTCAACAAATCCGTATTGTACACTAAGAATAAAGGAGCGGAAGGATACGTTATATCCACCGTTCCGATAGAACCGTTGCTGAAATTTTCTTTAGAGAGGAATAAGAGAGTCCCTTCTTTATCAGTCACCAATTTATGGGCGGCGATCGCCTGCCGGTATGCGATAGCGCATAACTCGGCGTACTTCTTCCCTCCTACGGCGCTCGTCTCGCTCATCAAAGAAGAATCAAAGGAATCGCAACGTCTCATCAGATCCTCGTAAGCAGCCTCCCCTTTCTCGAACGCCTGATGAATATCCACCTTTCCGTCGTGCTTCCAATAAGGCATCCGGTTGTCTTGGAAATACTGGATCGAATATAAATCATCGTAACCGATCATCAAATGTCCGGAGACGGTTTCCTTGGAGACCTTGCCGATCGGGTCCGTATAAGCGAGGACTGTCATTTGCTCACGCATATCCGAAGAGATACTTTGCGATCCAGCCGGTAAATTACCAGTAGTCATGAAAGCTTTCTTCGTAGCATAATACTCGTCGATCGTTGCGGAGACTCCCGGTTTCTTTGGGATAGCCAAATAGAAATATCCCCAGTCAATCCGTACATCATCCCCGGTTTTCGCCAGAACCTCTTGATCGATTGTTCCTGTCTTTAGGTAAATTAAATCAGGGGTTTCCGTTTTCTCAAAAGTCACCTCTTGATCGATCGTATTCACGGCCCATTGCGGCGTGGCTTCCATATATAATTGCACGTCGTGATCTTTACCGTCGATGGAGCGGACTTGATAGGTTATATAATTAAACGGAGAAGTCATAGCTTCCAGATCATTCAGCAAGAAGGGAGCCGTGAAAATCAAGTCCAGACTTACACCACCGCACTCAAAGGTGTAGAATGTTTGCGTAGGCATCACGTTCACGGATTTCTGGATCGCTTTCTCATCGAACGTATCTCCTCGTTTCACCTTCCGCATGATTCCCATATCCACATAAGCGCCTCCCCCATTGTTCCGGCAATGAGCGGCCAATACGTTACCCGTAGGTTTCAAGCTCTCCACCACCGCTTCCGGTATCTCTTTCAGCAAATCATAGTCCAGACCGTTCCCTGCCACGGCGATTTGCTTTCCATTTAGATACACCTCGATATTATCATCGTGCGAATATTGGAGGTAAAGAGCATCCTTGCGCACATCCGAGGGCCAGTCAAACGTACGACGTACCCAGATATCGCCTGCGGACCAATGCGTGGAACGATTCGGATTATCTTCCGTTCCGAAAGCGGCTTTTCCCCGCTTCCAACCTTTCGGATCATAAGCCTCGGCGAACCAATCACCGGCAGGCTGAGACATCGTATAATCGGCCTCCCATAGGCCATCCGAGGCCGTACCGATCACCGAGGTCACCTGTATATCGTCCATTCCCATGAAACGGTATGACTTACCATCTACTCGTATACCGCCTAGAAGCGGATAATCACGGCCGGTCCAATGCCGTACCGACTCATCATTCAATTGATCGGCAAACGACCATGCGCTTGTATAGGGATCGATCGTGACCAAAGGAACGGCCGGAGCACGTAAAGAGTTCTCTGCCGCCGCCGTATATACCTCGGAAACTTCCACTTGCGTACAACAAGATAAAGCCGTACAACAAGATAAAGCCAATAAATAGTTTCTCATCTGCTTACTTTACGGTTTTATGAATGGCCTCCAGCACGATCTTCTCCATGATCTTATAGCCTTCCAAGGTCGGATGCACACCATCTTTCGACAGGTTAGCGGGCAATCCGTTTCGCTCATCTTTCATGGCGGAATGATAATCCACGTACGTCAAGCCATTCTTATCCGCATACTCCTTGATCCACTTATTGAGCTGGATAACCTTATCGGCCGGCTTCATACCCGGTCTCCAAGGAAAATCGTATGCCGGCATCACGGAACAAAAAATCACCTTTATATTATTTACTTTCGCCAATTCCGCCATGGAGACCAAGTTACCATACACGTTCTCTAAAGCGATCACGCCGTTATTGTGGGCGATATCATTGATACCCGCCATGATTACCACTGCTTTCGGTTTCAAATTAATAACGTCTTGGCGAAAACGAACTAACATTTCCGAGGTTGTCTGTCCGCTGATCCCACGGTCTACGAAATTATTCTGGATAAAGAAGGTCGAATCCGCCGGCCACCATCCGTCTGTAATGGAGTTCCCCATAAATACCACGTTCGAAGGAACTTTCACGGTCTTGTTAGCCTCCGCGTAACGACCAAACTGAGCCCAATCCCCTTTCTCGGTCTGGGCAAATAACGTAGTGGTAGCCAATAAACAGCCCGCTACCAGTAAAGCTTGTCTCATGTTTTTCATATTACTTGATTATAAAATACAAACCAACGATCTTGTTTTCATCAAACAAAAGTAATCAAAATTGTCCACTCACCCATTCACACAAGAAAATATCTTATATTTGCTGTCATTGAAAAATAAAAACATCCGAATATGCTGAAAAAGATTCTTTCCAACACGATCGTACGGTTGATACTGGCCGTCTTGATCGGACTTCTGGTTGGGCTTGTCGTAAACGAGCCTGTGTTAAAAGCGGTCATGATCATAAAACAAATTACGGGACAGATTATTTTCTTCTTGGTTCCGTTGATCATTCTAGGATTCGTGGCACCATCCATCGCCCGCTTAAAAAGCAACGCATCCAAAGTCTTATTATTCGCTTTTAGTATCGCATACCTGTCATCGGTTGGCGCCGCTACCTTTGGCGCCGTTGTGGGTTACGAGTTAATACCGCATTTGCATATTCAAACCGCCTCGGAAGGTCTAAAAGACATCCCTCCCATGTTGTTTAATCTAGAGATTCCGCCAGTGATGAGCGTTATGTCGGCATTGGTATTGGCCGTGATGCTGGGACTTTCTACCGCATGGGTTAAATCCGAGGAGATGGAGAGGTTGCTGGAAGTATTCCAGAACATGGTACTTAAATTGGTAGAACGGGTCTTGATGCCGGTGTTGCCGCTTTTCATCGCCGCGAATTTCTGTGTTCTTAGTTATGAGGGGGCGATTACGAAGCAGTTGCCTATCTTTTTATCCGTCCTGTTGATTGTCATCATTTGCCATTACATCTGGTTGACCTTACTGTATGTAGTCGCATCGATTTACTCCCGGAAAAATAGCTGGGGCGTATTGAAATACTACGGACCCGCTTATTTGACAGCCTTAGGCACCATGTCCTCCGCCGCCACCTTGGGCACGGCCTTGACCTGCGCCAAGAAAAGCAAGATTTTGCGAGAGGAAGTAATCGACGTGACTGTCCCCCTGTTCGCGAACATCCATCTATGCGGCTCTATCTTGACGGAAGTGTTTTTCGTATTGACCGTCTCACAAATATTATATGGAAGTATGCCGGACTTCACGACGATGCTCGTATTTATCATCTTGCTTGGTTTCTTCGCGATCGGCGCTCCCGGCGTACCGGGCGGTACGGTGCTCGCCTCATTGGGCTTGATCATCGCTATTCTAGGTTTCGACGAGGCAGGAACGGCATTATTGCTTACGATATTCGCTTTGCAAGACAGCTTCGGTACGGCTTGCAACGTGACGGGAGATGGTGCCCTGACCTTAATTACTGATACGTTCGATCAAAGGCAAACGGAAAAAGCTTCCACGGCTTTATAAGAACAAACTTCCATGGCTATTTTACTGCAACCTGCCTTGCAGTAGTACTGCACCGCACGTGCAGTGACACTGCAATAGGCGTGCAGTAACACTGCAAGGCAGGTTGCAGTAAGTGATATCACTTTCTTTTCATTCGATACGCTATGGGTGACTCCCCGGTATGCTTCTTAAAATACCGTCCCAGATAGGATTGGCTGGGAAAGTTCAAGTGATTCGTTATCTCCTGTACGGTCATTTCCGTGGTACGCAACAGTACTTTTATCTCCAATATGATATGTCGGTCTATAACGGCCTTCGCCGACTCACCTGTCACTTGCCGGGTGATAGTGGAGAGATAACGAGGAGAGATGCAAAGCTCATTCGCATAGAAAGCCACATCTTTCTGATCCAGATAATGGGTTTGGATACAAGTTATGAACTTATGGAAAAGCTCCTCTCCCCGGTTATAACCGTTACGTTGAAGGCTGGAAAACAAGTGCCTGTTCTTGTCGTGCATATTTAGGAAGAAGTTTTGCGATTGGTTCTTGATGATCACATTCCGGTACATATTATCCCTGTCTTTATAAATAGTCCAAAACATACGGATCATGGTATCCAACGCATCCCTCTCACCCGGGGGACATACCAAGCAAGGGTTGTCCAATATAAAGCGGAAAAAAGGAGGCTCCAGACGGAATACCGCCTCATCGAACAAACTTGCCGAAAACACGATATACTCGACCTTGAAATACTCGCCGCTACTATTTAACGTCAATATCGTATCGGGTAACAATACCGTGACCGTATTGGGCTTGAGCGTACACTGAACCAAATCCACCGATATGTCTGCCATACCGGAGCGACAAAACAGGATCAAGCCACATCTTATCTTATAGGGGCTATCTAACAAGTTTAGCAAATCGGATTCGCCCATGGAGAAAACCTCCCCTTTCTCTAGCTCAAATGGATTCATATGTCTACTATTTTGCCTGCGAAAATAAGAGATCATTAGCATATAACGGATCATTCCATCTCAAAATGAACAATCATCGCCTCATTGTGGAAACAATGGTTCGCCGATAAGCGAGTAGCTTTGCATCCGAAAATATAGGTATTAGTTAAGATGAAAAAGCAAAATCGATTGATGAAGACTGCGATCGCCTTATGGTGTATCGTAGCTGTTGGGTGTAAACAAAGCCCTGTAATCCAACAAAGTTCAGGGTATGCGACAATGACCGTATCCATTTCGGAGAAAACTTTATCCAATAATTACTCGGCGAGTATACGAGGAAAACAGGATATTGATATTTATCCGCAAGTATCCGGTTTTATTACAAAGCTTTGCGTAGCAGAAGGCGAGAGCGTAAAAAAAGGACAAGTCTTATTTATTATTGATCAAGTTCCTTATCAAGCGGCCTTAAACACCGCCATTGCGAACGTAGAGGCCGCTAAGGCATCTGTAGCGACAGCGCAACTGACCTACGAGAGTAAACAAGAATTGTATAAGAACAAAGTAGTTTCCGAGTTCGACCTAAAGACCGCCTACAACACACTACTCTCGGCAAAAGCCCAATTAGCCCAAGCGGAGGCACAAGAGGTGAACGCCCGTAACAACCTTTCTTACACGGAAGTGAAAAGCCCCTCGAACGGCGTCATCGGAACCCTGCCTTATCGTGTAGGCGCATTAGTAAGCGCAAGCCTACCCAAACCGCTCACCACGGTATCGGACAATTCCGAAATGTATGTGTATTTCTCCATGACCGAGAACCAGCTACTGGCCTTGACCCGTCAATACGGCTCGAAAGACAAAGCCTTGGAGAATATGCCCGAGATCGAGCTTCAGTTGAACGATAAATCGCTTTATCCCCAAACGGGAAAGATCGAGACGATCAGCGGCGTTATCGATCAAAACACCGGAACGGTCAGCTTGCGTGCCGCATTCCCGAACGAGGAGCAATCATTGAATAGCGGAGGCTCCGGGAATGTGATCATTCCGGTTACATACGATAACTGCGTAGTAATTCCCCAAGCCGCCACGTTCGAAATCCAAGACCGGGTATTTGTCTTCAAGGTAGTAGACGGAAAGACGCAATCCGCTCCTGTAGAAGTTACCCGTGTGAACGGAGGACAAGAGTATATCGTAAACGCCGGATTGAATAGCGGCGACGTGATCGTAGCCGAAGGCGTAGGCTTATTGCGTGAAGGAACACCGATTGAAGTAAAACAAAATTAAGCACAATGAAAGTTAGCACATTTATAGAACGCCCCGTACTCTCCGCCGTGATTTCCATCACGATTATGGTAGCGGGTATCATCGGGCTTTTCACCTTGCCCGTAGAACAATATCCGGATATCGCCCCTCCTACCGTTATGGTCAGTACGACTTACTTCGGGGCGAATGCCGAGACCATGCAGAAGAGTGTCGTAGCCCCTTTGGAAGAGGCGATCAACGGCGTGGAAGATATGACCTACATGACCTCCACGGCTACCAACTCCGGTACCGCCACGATCACGATCTATTTCCAACAAGGAACCGATCCGGACATGGCCGCCGTAAACGTACAGAACCGTGTATCGAAAGCGACCGGGCAATTGCCGGCCGAGGTTACCCAAGTAGGTGTCACGACTTCCAAGCGCCAGACCAGTATGTTACAGATCTTCTCGCTCTATAGCCCGGACGGTTCTTATGACGAGAACTTCCTCAGTAATTACATCAGCATCAACCTGAAACCAGAGATCCTTCGTATCTCCGGAGTCGGCGAGTTGATGGTTATGGGTGGCGATTACAGTATGCGTATCTGGATGAAGCCCGACGTTATGGCCCAATACAAATTGATCCCCTCGGACGTGACCTCCGTGTTGGCCGAGCAAAATATTGAGTCCGCCACGGGTTCTTTAGGCGAGAACTCGGACGAGACGTATCAGTACACCATGAAATATAGCGGTCGCCTACTTACTCCGGAGGAATTCGGCGATATCGTGATCCGCTCCACCGAGGATGGAGAGGTATTGAAGCTAAAAGAGATAGCGGACATTGAGTTAGGAAAGGAGAGTTATGCCTATATCGGACAAACAAACGGTAAGCCGGGTATCTCCTGTATGGTTTTCCAGACAGCCGGATCGAACGCCACGGAGGTGAATAATAAGATCGACGCTTTTCTTGAGGAAGCCTCGAAAGACTTCCCGAAAGGTATCGAGGTCGTAAAATTGATGAGTACGAATGATTTCTTGTACGCCTCGATCCATGAGGTTGTAAAAACCTTGATAGAGGCCATTATCCTCGTTATCCTTGTGGTATATGTCTTCTTGCAGGATATCCGTTCTACGCTGATTCCGTTGGTAGCGATCGTAGTTTCCTTGATCGGTACGTTCGCCTTTATGACGGTCGCCGGATTTAGTATTAACTTGATCACTTTATTCGCTTTGGTATTGGTGATCGGTACGGTGGTGGACGACGCAATCGTTGTCGTCGAGGCAGTCCAAGCTCGGTTCGACGTTGGATATAAGTCCTCTTATATGGCTAGTATGGACGCAATGAAAGGATTGACATCCGCCATCGTCTCTACTTCATTGGTATTTATGGGCGTGTTTATTCCGGTATCCTTCATGAGCGGTACATCCGGTACGTTCTATACGCAGTTCGGCTTGACGATGGCAGCGGCCGTAGGTATCTCTACCGTTAATGCGTTAACGTTAAGCCCGGCGCTTTGCGCTATCTTATTGAAGCCTTACATCAACGAGGACGGCACCCAAAAGAATAACTTCGCCGCCCGCTTCCGTAAGGCGTTCAACGCCGCATTCGATTCGATGATCGCGAAATATAAGCATGGGGTATTGTTCTTTATCAAACGGAGATGGCTGGCTTGGTCGCTGTTGGCATGCTCCATCGTATTACTTATCGTCTTGATGAACACGACAAAATCCAGCTTGGTACCCGATGAGGATCAAGGTACGGTTTTTGTCAACGTAAGTACGGCCTCCGGAAGCTCCTTGGCTACGACTAACAAGATCATGACGAATATCGAGCAACGGATCAACCAGATTCCACAGCTTCAATCTTATTCCAAGGTTTCCGGTTATGGTTTGCTGGCCGGACAAGGTAGCTCTTTCGGTATGTTCATCTTGAAACTAAAACATTGGGATGAGCGCCCGGACAAGGAAGATAACGTACAAGCCGTGATCGGACAGGTATATGGCCGTACGGCAGATATCAAGGACGCTACGATTTTCGCCATCGCCCCGGCCATGATCCCCGGATATGGTATGGGTAACGCATTGGAAATGCATACGCAAGACAAGGCCGGTGGAGACTTAACGACCTTCTTTAACACGACCCAGCAATATCTCGCCGCCTTGCGTGAACGGCCCGAGATCGCTACGGCTTACTCTACCTTCGATATCAAGTACCCGCAATGGCGCGTGGATGTGGACGCGGCGAAATGCAAACGGGCCGGAATCACTCCGGATGCTGTTCTATCAACCCTTTCCGGTTATTACGGAGGGCAATATGTGTCGAATATCAACCGTTTCTCGAAGGTGTATAAGGTGATGATACAGTCCGATCCTAAATATCGTCTGGATGAGGCCTCCTTGAATAATACGTTCGTACGCATGTCGAACGGCGAGATGGCACCGCTTAGTCAGTTTATCACCTTGACCAAGGTATACGGTGCCGAATCTTTAGCCCGTTTCAACATGTATAATTCGATCGCTGTCAATGCCGTACCGGCCAATGGATATAGCTCCGGGGATGCTATCAAGGCGGTAAAAGAGACAGCGGCCACTTCGCTCCCGAAAGGGTATGGCTACGACTTCGGTAGTATCACCCGTGAGGAGAACCAGCAGAGTAATACGACCATTATCATCTTCGGTATCTGTATCTTGATGATTTATTTGATCCTAAGTGCCTTGTACGAGAGTTTCCTTGTTCCTTTCGCCGTGATTCTTTCCGTACCGATGGGTTTGATGGGTAGTTTCTTGTTCGCTAAGTTCATGGGATTGGAGAATAACATTTATCTGCAAACCGGTTTGATCATGTTGATCGGATTGTTGGCGAAGACCGCCATCTTATTGACAGAGTACGCTACCCAACTCCGCCTGTCCGGTATGAGCCTGACTTCAGCCGCTCTTAGCGCGGCAAAGGTTCGTCTGCGCCCGATCTTGATGACCGCTCTTACGATGATATTCGGTTTGCTGCCATTGATCGTCTCCAACGGCGTAGGCGCTAATGGAAACCGCTCGTTGGGAACCGGTGCCGTTGGCGGTATGTTGATCGGTACATTGGCTTTGTTATTTATCGTGCCTTGCTTATTCATCACGTTCCAATACCTGCAAGAGAAACTACGCCCGATCCAATTCGAGCGTTCCCTTGATTGGCAGGTGCAAGAAGAGGTAAAAGAGGCCGCCGAGGAAAGAAAAGAATATTTAGATAGCAAGAAATAATCTATCCAATTGTATATATATAATGTATATGAAGAATAACATCATACTCTTTGCCGTAGCGACGCTAGCGTTGAATAGCTGCGGCATTTACAAGAAATACGAGCCTGTCGCCACCCTCCCGGAGAATCTATATCGGGAGGAGATAGCCCCGGCAGATACCTTCTCCATCGGGAATATCAGTTGGCGGGACCTATTCACCGATCCGGCCTTGCAATCCTTGATCGAACGGGGATTAGCCAATAATACAGATCTGCGGATCGCCCATCTAAAGGTACAAGAAGCTGAGGCGGCGTTAATGACCTCCCGCCTCTCCTACCTCCCGTCGCTCTCCCTAGATCCACAGGGCACGACAAGTAGCTTTGATAAGGCGAAAGCGTCGTGGACATACAACGTCCCGGTATCGGCCAGTTGGGAGGTCGATATCTTCGGCCGGCTGACAAACGTCAAACGACAAGCGAAAGCCGCCTTGTCGCAAAGCCAAGCGTATAGCCAAGCCGTACAAACACAACTGATCGCCAATATCGCCAATTTATATTATACCTTATTGATGCTGGACCGGCAATACGAGATCACGACAGAAACCGCCGTGAAATGGCAAGAAAGCCTTCGTACCACCCAAGCATTAATGGCAGCCGGCATGACTACCGAGGCGGCCGTATCGCAAACCGAGGCTACTTGCTACTCCATCGAGACCTCTGTTAAGGATCTGGAACAGACCATCCGGGAGACCGAGAATACACTTGCCGTCTTATTGGGAGAGACACCTCAGGATATTGAGCGAGGAAGGTTGGAAGACCAATCCTTAACCCCGGATCTGGCTATCGGTATCCCGGTACAGATGCTCTCGAACCGTCCGGATGTACGTAGCGCCGAGTACGCATTGGCGCAAGCGTTCTACGGGACAGCCTCCGCACGCTCCAATTTTTATCCCTCGCTACGTCTTAGCGGCAGCGCGGGATGGACAAACAGCGCAGGTAGTTACATCGTAAATCCGGGTAAACTATTACTATCGGCGGTCGGCTCCCTCACGCAACCGCTATTTAACAAAGGAGCGAATATCGCCCAATTGAAAATAGCGAAAGCGCAGCAAGAAGAGGCCAAGCTCACTTTCCAACAAACCGTGCTCAACGCCGGAAAAGAGGTGAACGACGCACTTACCCAAGCCCAGACCGCAAAGGGAAAGATCGACTTGCGTACACACCAAATCGAATCGCTTGAAGATGCCGTCCGTAGCACCCAATTGCTGATGACGCATGGAAACACCACTTATCTGGAAGTGCTCACGGCACAGCAAACCCTGCTCAGCGCCCAGCTCTCCCAAGTAACGGATCGTTTTGACGAGCTTCAAGCCACCGTAAACCTCTACCAAGCCTTAGGAGGAGGCAGACATTAAAGATAGTCCTTTCAGACTTGTATATAATTATGATTGTAACCACCTTTTGTGCGTGACGCATAGAAGGAGGTAAAAAAATACCCGGTTTATGGTATATGCCGTAAACAATCCATCCACTATCTTTGTCATATAAATAAAAGAATCCAGAAACAACAAAATTCATTTGTATATGGCAAGAATAGCAAGACAACTGACCGCCCTTGTCGGCAACACTCCCCTGTTGGAGTTCTCTAATTTCAACGCGAGCAAGGGCCTTAAAGCCCAAGTAATCGGCAAGCTGGAATATTTCAACCCGGCTGGTAGCGTAAAAGACCGCATCGCCTTGGCGATGATCGAGGACGCCGAGGCTAAAGGCTTGTTGAAACCCGGCGCTACCATTATCGAACCGACCAGCGGTAATACCGGAGTCGGACTTGCTTTTGTCTCCGCCTCGAAAGGCTACAAATTAATCCTGACCATGCCGGATACCATGAGTGCCGAGCGTCGTAATTTATTGAAAGCGTTAGGTGCCCGGCTCGTCCTCACCCCCGGGGCGGAAGGCATGAAAGGAGCCATCGCCAAAGCGGAGGAACTGCGTGACGCAACTCCCGGTTCCATCATCCTACAACAATTCGAGAATCCCGCTAACCCGGCCGTACATATCCGTACGACCGCCGAAGAGATCTGGCGTGATACGGATGGTAAAGTCGATCTGTTTGTAGCCGGCGTAGGAACCGGAGGCACGGTCAGCGGTGTCGGTGCCGGATTGAAAGCTCACAACCCGAACGTACAAATCGTAGCGGTAGAACCTAGCGATTCACCGGTACTTTCCGGAGGCAAGCCCGGCCCGCACAAGATACAGGGCATCGGAGCCGGCTTTATCCCCAAGACCTACAACGGGGAGGTAGTTGACAAGATCCTGCAAGTAACGAACGATGACGCTATCCGTACCAGCCGCGAACTGGCCGGGAAGGAAGGGTTGCTGGTAGGAATATCTTCCGGCGCCGCTGTATACGCCGCCGTGGAACTAGCTAAACTTCCGGAGAATGAGGGAAAAACGATCGTGGCGTTGCTTCCGGACACAGGAGAAAGGTATCTCTCCACGGTTCTATATGCTTTCGAGGAATATCCTCTATAGGCTTTTATCGGTTTATCTGATGTCATAGAATCTGAGTCGAAAACACTATAGTGTTTGTGGATAAACACAATAGTATTCAGACTAAAACACTACTGTATTCGTGCACAAATACAGTAGTGTTTTTTACAGATTACAAGAGCCCTTTCGTACTCGGTAGCTCAAACCGATAAATATCTCGTCGGATCGCCATCTTGATCGAGCGGGCCAAAGCCTTGAAGATACCTTCTATCTTATGATGCTCGTTCGTACCCTCGGCACGGATATTCAAATTCATGCGAGCAGCGTCGCTCAAGCTCTTGAAGAAATGGAGGAACATCTCCGTAGGCATATCCCCTACTTTCTCACGGTGGAACTCAGCGTCCCAAACCAACCAAGGACGGCCACCGAAATCCAGCGCCACGCTACACAAGCAGTCGTCCATCGGAAGGCAATACCCATAACGCTCGATCCCTCGCTTATCACCCAGCGCTTTCAGCATGGCCTCGCCAAGGGCGATCGCCGTGTCCTCTATCGTATGATGCTCATCGACTTCCAAGTCGCCTTTTACCCGTACCGTCAGGTCCGTACCGGAATGCTTACCGATCTGGTCCAACATATGATCGAAGAAACCAAGCCCGGTAGAGATCGATGTCTTTCCGGTTCCATCCAGATTCCAGTCCACATAAATATCCGTCTCCTTCGTGGCACGCCGTACGACAGCACGACGCTCGCCAGCAAACAGATACTCGGTGATTTTATCCCAATCATCCGTGATATAGGCGGGAGACAATGAGGTAGCGTAAGCCGCCAACTCACTCTCCGCTCCCTCCTCCGGGCGCAACCAGATACCTTTAGCGCCCAGATTATGGGCCAACTCCATATCCGTAAGGCGATCCCCGATCACGAAACTATTCTCCAGATCGTATTCACCTGTCATATATTTCGTAAGCATTCCTGTACGAGGCTTACGATTCGGGGAATTATCCTCGGGAAAGGAAGGATCGATCAATATATCATCAAACACGATCCCCTCGCCTTCCAACGTTTTTAGCATCAAGTTATGGGCAGGCCAGAAAGTCTCCTCCGGGAAAGAGGGCGTACCCAGCCCGTCTTGGTTGGAGACCATCACGAACTCGAAATCCAACCGCTCGCAAATGAAATAGAGGTTACGCATCACCTTCGGGACAAACTCTAGTTTCTCCAAGCTATCCAATTGATAATCTACGGGCGGCTCTTTTACAAGCGTGCCGTCTCGATCGATAAACAACGCTCTTTTCCTCGTGCTCATAATTTCATGTTTTTCATCGCGTTCAATAAGCTATCATTCTCTTTCGGCGTACCGATCGTAATACGAAGGCAACCCCGGCATTTCTGCACGTTGCTACGGTTACGCACTACGATCCCTTTCTTCACGAGCCCATTATACATGGCATCCGCCTTGGCGACATTCACCAACAAGAAATTAGCGTCCGAAGGATATACTTGATAGGAAAAAGGAGGCTCGGACAGGATCTTCTCCAACCGGTTACGCTCCGTGAGAATCTCGTTCATTTGGTGTTTCATGGTCGCCTCGTCATTCAAAAGCTCCAAAGCTTTCTCCTGCGTAAGTTGGTTGACGTTATACGGATATTTGATCTTATTCAAGACTCCGATAATCTCCGGAGAGGCGAATGCCATACCCAAACGAATACCCGCCGCTCCCCACGCTTTCGACAAGGTTTGAAGAACGATCAGGTTTGGGAATCCCGATAATTCCTTCAAGAAAGAGGGATAAGCGGAGAAGTCGATATAAGCCTCATCGATCACCACGATTCCTTCATAATTCTTCAATATCTTATAGATCGAGCCACGATCCAGGCTGTTGCCACTGGGGTTATTCGGGGAACATAGGAAGATCACTTTAGTCCACTCGTCCGCCGATTCCAACACTCGGTCAGCGTCCAAGTCGAAATTCTCGTCCAAAGAGACCTTGCGACATTCCACGTTATTTACATTCGCTGCCACCTCATACATACCATACGACGGCGAGATCGTCACCACACTATCCAACCCCGGCTCGCAAAAGGCACGGATCACCAGATCGATGGCCTCGTCACTACCATTGCCCAAAAAGATCGAGTTACGATCCACGCCTTTCAGCACGGCCAGACGATCCTTCAATTTCCACTGCAAGGGATCGGGATAACGGTTATACGGCACATTCCACGGATTCTCATTCGCGTCCAGAAAAACGGAGGCATCCCCATGAAACTCATCACGTGCGGATGAATACGGTTTCAAATTCCAGACATTCGGTCTTACTAAATCTTTCAGGTCTTTCATATCGTGTTCAATCTAATTGTTACTGCGTTGCGGTGAGCATCCAGATGCTCGTTGGCCGCCATGGTTTGGATCGTGCTACCCAAGGCACGGATACCATCGGAAGAGATCTCTTGGAAAGTGATCTTCTTGATGAAGCTATCCAAGTTTACGCCGCTATATGCCTTGGCATAACCGTTGGTCGGCAAGGTATGATTCGTGCCGGAAGCATAATCGCCTGCGCTTTCCGGAGTATATGGACCCATAAAGACACTGCCAGCGTTCTCGATTCGCTCCGCGATAGCGGTGTAATCCGATGTTTGGATAATCAAGTGCTCAGGAGCGTATTGATTCGTGAAGTCCACGACTTCCCGCGAATCTTTCAATACGATGATACGGCTGTGCGCTAACGATTTCTCGGTAATCTCCTTTCGGGGCAAACGATCGAGTTGCTCTTGGATGGCACGGGCCACGGGTTCCACGATCGTTTCCGAAGCGGTTACGAGGACCGCTTGGCTATCCACCCCATGCTCGGCCTGCGAGAGGAAATCGGCGGCGATAAAATCGGGATTTGCTGTCTCGTCTGCGATCACCTCTACCTCGGATGGTCCGGCGGGCATATCGATGGCGACTTCTTTCAGGCTTACTAATTGCTTCGCCGCCGTCACGTATTGATTACCCGGGCCAAAGATCTTATACACCTTGGGAACTGATTCCGTCCCATAGGCCATCGCCGCTATCGCTTGGATTCCTCCAGCCTTGAATATCTTACTTACACCCGCGACCTCCGCAGCAAACAGGATAGCGGGATGTACTTTCCCTTCCCGGTTCGGTGGCGTACATAATACGATCTCCTTGCATCCGGCGATACGTGCGGGCACTGCCAACATCAATACCGTGGAAAACAAAGGCGCCGTTCCGCCCGGAATATATAAACCGACTTTCTCGATCGCTACCGCTTTCTGCCAACAAGTGACTCCCGGGGTAGTCTCCACTTTCTTTCCTTCGAAACGCTGTGAGGCATGGAACTTCTCGATATTCGCCTTTGCCGTACGAATCGCCTGTTTCAAGTCCTCAGCGACCAAGGCATCCGCTTCCCGCATCTCCTCTTCCGAGACTTGAAGGGAAGAAAGGAGCACTTTATCAAACTTTTCCTCATACGCTTTTACGGCAGTGTCACCCTGCTCGCGTACCTCGTCCAATACCGTACGGACCGTATCGAACAAGGTGGTTACATCTAATGCGGGACGTTTGATTAGTGAGCTCCATTCCTCACGTCCGGGATATTTTATAATCTCCATATTATACAATCATTTTCTCGATCGGAAGCACTAAGATACCTTCAGCCCCCAATGATTTTAGTTTACCAATAATTTCCCAGAAATGCTTCTCGGCGATCACGGATTGAACAGAGACCCATTCATCGTTTGCCAAAGGCGTTATGGTCGGGCTCTTCATACCGGGAAGCACCTCGATAATCTCATCCAGCTTTTCTTTCGGAGCGTTCAGCAACACGTACTTCTTGCCCTCGGCGACTTGAATCGCCTCGAAGCGGAATAGAAGCTCATCCAAGATCTCCAGTTTCTCTTTGGATAGATTATTGTTAGCGATCAATAAAGCCTCACAAGGAAGGACTACCTCCACTTCTCTCAATTGGTTGCTTACCAAAGTGCTACCGGAGCTTACGATATCAAAGATAGCGTCCGCCAAACCAATGCCCGGGGCGATTTCCACAGAGCCGCTGATTACATGAATATCCGCCTTCACGCCTCTCTCCTCTAAGAAAGACCGTAGGATCACGGGATAGGAAGTAGCGATCGTTTTTCCCTCAAACCATTTAGCTCCCTTATATTCCTCATCTTTGGGGATCGCTAAGGATAGACGGCACTTACTAAAGCCCAGACGCTTGATCAATTTCGCCTCTTGCCCTTTCTCCACGTACTCGTTCTCTCCGACAATACCAATATCCGCCACACCGTTAGCTACAGACTGAGGAATATCATCATCACGAAGAAATAATACCTCTACCGGAAAACCTTTTGCCGATAATAACAGAATGCGTTTGCCCCTGTTTAGTTTAATACCCGCTTCTTCAAGCAACATCATGGTCTCGTCGTACAGACGGCCTTTCGATTGTACCGCGATTCTCAACATAACTATATCTTATTTTTATATTATAAATATCAACAAAAAAAGGCTTACCGCAAAACGGCAAGCCTTTATCTTTTTATCATGAGTACATACATACCATTCAGCCCACCGAACTATCGCCCGCTGTAATGATGATGGTGATGTAATGTAGTCGTTATTTTCATTTCTTTTGTTATTTACGTCGCAAAGTTACAATAATAATTGAAAGAACAAATATTTCTGACAAAATATTATCACAATATCTATATTACTTCAATCCGTTCTTACGAAGCAACTCTTCTATCTCTTTCAAGCTTATAGATTCACGCTCTGCTTTGTTTTCATAATCATCAATGAAAGAGGCATAATGCTTCCGCAAACGTTTCGCTTCCTTCTTAAAGGAGGCTAAGACTTCTATTCTATATTCCATCTCTCATTTCTTTTAAGAAATCTCTCGCTGATTGTTTCCTCCCGGCAATCATGTCTTTCAGCCCGGCATCAATCCCTGCCAAGATTTCTTCCTTGCTAATATATTCCGTTTCTTCCTCTTCGGCTTTTGTCCTAATTTTATTGTTCAGCTTTTTCAGATAGTTCTTCACACGGTTGAGCGTGTCTTTATCATCGATGCTTAACAATTCTTCGACCAAATCCATCTTTAGGCATTTTAGTTCCATTGCCGTCATACAAATACTCCTTTCTTATTAATTCGTTCTCAAGGACAAAGATAATGATTTACTTTAATACAAATGACTCGCTTGCTGCTTAATCTTATTGGAAAGCATCAAGGGGAAGTCCGGATGCGCGGTAAAAAACGCATCAACTTCTTCCCGAGCTTCCTTCGATGTATGGGCGGAAAGCAAGGAGCGAACCCAAGCGGTGGGGAAAAAGATATCGCCAGTCCGCTGTACTTCCGGCATCGCTTCCAAGGCCGGACGGATATAAGCGACCGACTCTTGTTCTCGTAGGCGATGGTTCAAATTAGCGAGAGCGGAAGAGGCCCATGGCTCCACCCTACGATTCCCGGCGATCAACAAGGAAGCGAAGACACTGTCACGTTCCGCCTTGCGGGGCGATACAGATGGGGAGATAAATTGATACTCCTTCTTCCGATCCGGATTCTGTATGCGGGATAATTGCGTAGCGATAATCTTATCCGCTTTTTCCGGCAAATGCATCGCCAGCATATAGGATAAGCCAATATAATCACTCTCGCTCAACGCACAATCTTTCGGAGCTTTCCGTTCCTGCCATAACGTATACAGACATTGTACCGCCTCCTCTGAATCCGCTATCGAACGATACAAACGAAACGCCTGCAAGCGATGTTGGGATACGGGATTCGTTGTCACGATCTTCCACAAGACCTGTTCCAACGGACGAGAATCCGACGGGAATATCCGCTGGCAATCTCCTAAATAGCTTAAAGCCATCGAGAACAATAAAGAATTAGACTCATTCGGTAAATACGCTAACATCTCTTCACGGAACCCTTGCGGAGAAATCGTTTTCCAACGAAGATTCTCATAAAGGGTAATCAGCAAAGATCCCTTCAACACCTCATCTTCCGATGAGCGAAGCACAGACCATAGACCGGAAGACTCCCCCTCTGTTATTTTAAAGAAGCCATAACCACGCCCATTTATATTCGGAAGAATGACACAATTTCCATTCGGAAGAAAACTTAATTTCATTCGGAAGGAATCAGAGTTTCCTTCGAGAGAAACCGGGATTTCTTCCGAATCCGTTCCACAGATCACCCGATAGGTTAATTCTTGCGGCCATTTTAAACCCCGGCCCAACGGATCACGCTGCTCTACGACCAACTCGCCGTCCTTAACCGAAGCCGTAATCTCCGGCATACCCTTCTGATTCACCCACACCTCACTCCAAGCGGCCAGATCCTCTTCCGTATATTTATTCAAGATACGGATCAAGCCCTCCCACGTAGCGTTCCCATACGCATAAGTAGTCAAGTACTCACGGATTCCCTGCTGGAAAGCCTCTTCTCCCAGAACACGTACCAACATTTCCATAACCACGGGAGATTTATCATAGATGATATTACCATATACCAAACCGGCGTTCCGCAAATTATCCAAATCTTGCTTGATCGGATTCGCACCTGACGTACGGTCTTCCGAATAAGATGCGGGAATATAATCCCGAATAAAATTCAACCGGTGATTCACGTCCGGATATAAAGGTTCTACGATACGGGAAGCAAAATAATTAGCGAAAACCTCTTTTGTCCATACATCATCAAACCATTTCATCGTTACATAATCGCCAAACCACATATGAGAGGTTTCATGCGCGATCAAGGAACTCCGACTCAATCGCTCATTTAAGGTAGGATGCTCATCCAGAAACATCCGGCGATCCGTATATAAAGTAGCACCCGTATGTTCCATACCCCCATATTGGAAACCGGGTAAGATAATCACGTCATATTTAGCGAAAGGATAAGGAATACCAGTAAAGTCTTCCTGCCATTCCAACGCGTCGAACACCTCATCGGCAATGGCTGGGCATTGAGCGATTTTCTTCGGATCTGTCTCCCGATGATAAATAAAGATATCCCGTCCGTTCCGGGAATAAACCTCCCGAGTCAGTTCACCGGCCACGAATGAGAACAAGTAGGTACTAAGCGGTTCCGTCTCCTTGAAAGAAATACGATTCCGACCGGAGACGCTCGTACTATCCGTTTGTGTGATAGCGCCATTCGCCACGGCCTGCCAAGTGGAAGGAACTTCCAAGGTCAAGGTAAAAAGCGACTTCATATCCGGCTGGTCAAAACAAGGGAATACCGTACGTGCCCGGTCCGGAACCAATAACGTGTACAGGAACTCATCCCGTCGGTTCAAGGATTGATCCGCCGGAGTAAAAGCGATCGCTACCCGGTTCTCTCCCACCGCTACCCAATCTGAGGCTATCACGATATGCTCATCTTTCACCTCGTAGGGAATATCGCCTCCGTTCAAGGTTACGGATGTCACTTGCTCCTGTTCTCCGCGGAAATCAATAATAAGCGGCTGCTTCTCGTCTAATCGTAACGATAGCTCCACCTTTCCCCGGATCGCCTCGTCACGAGATTCCGGGATCGAGAAGAAAAGATTATAACGGACATCGGAGAAATGCTCCTTCCGGAATCGCGCCAGCTCAAGGCCCACACCGGGCCGGGACAAACCGGCCTCATCTTGTTTAACAGAGCTACAAGCAACCAGACCGGACAGTACGCAAGCTCCGATAAATACCTTTAGGTTCATATCTCGTAATTATTCTCTTAAGTATTCTGCTATACCCATAAAATTTCGTTCCAACAAATACATCTGGCTAGCCATAAACGTGAAAAAATCTCCCCAATGCGCTCGCCGATGCAAATCCAATCCTTCCTTTGCCACATAGATACGGGCCACTTGTCGGCCATTCTCACGGACAAAGCAAATATCCCAGATCAAGCCTTCGGGAAAATCCTGTTCCAAGGTCTCTTTATACCAAGTCAGGCGCTCAAACATTTCCAGACGTAAATCCTCGCTACGGTGGTTTACCTCAAGAATAACGTAAGCCCCTTGGCGGTTCGCGTCGAATTTCAACTCAACGCCCTTTACCTTCGTATCATATAATGTCCAAATTTTCTTACGCCCCCGCAAATAGGGTTGCACCTCACAAAAAGCGGCGAAGCTTTCCCAAAACTCCAATTTGAGATTCTTCAGTTCCTCCTTACTATACATTATTTATAAATGTCTTTCCTTGTTACCTTAACGATCTGTCCGAATTTGGAGAGTTTCTCCATATCCATACTCTTTGAATTACCGACTATCGCATATATCATTAAATGATCTTGTATATTCTCCTTATAAAAACGAAGGATATCCTCCATAGTCATCCGATCGATGACCTCCAGATAATCCTTGTTCGGATCGCTCTCGTACCCTTCACGCCGGAAACCGGCGATCTTCAAGGAAAGAGAGCGACTAGTAGGATATTCATTATTCACCCAATTACGAATCGTCTGCTTCACCGACTCCACCCGTTCCGGACGTTCCGGCATATCATGCACCAGATTTTCCAGCACTTCCATCGCATCGATCATCTTATCCGTCTGTGTAGCCAGTTTCATCACGAAACTAGCGGGCTTCTCCGATCGATTCAAAGGAGGATGTTTCAAACGGGCATTTACTTGATAAGCGAACGAACGAAACTCACGGATCTCCTGAAACATCAAGGATGACATATCCCCTCCGAAATAAGCGCTAAACAACCGGGAAACAGGACGATCTTCCTTAGCCTTCAACGGATCGATATACATATAGGCATAGATTATGCTTTGCGTGACATCCTCCATGTCCATGAAAAAGACAGTCGGCTTATCATACGTCATAAGATCACGAATATAGGGAGAGTTCGATGGAATACTTACCTCCTCCAAGGGTAAATGCAGCTTGATCTGCCGAGCGGCCTCCTCCGTAGACAATGTACCACAATAATGCAGGTTACAAGCGACCGAACGTACCTTACTGAAGGTGTCCAGCAACATCTTTCCTTTTAGTTTCTTGATTTCAGCGAACGATAATTTGGTCAAATAACGGGATTGCTCCCCAAATTTGACTTTCTCTAACAGCATATCGGCTACGTTTTCGCTGGAATTGAACAACGATTTCTCCGTTACCTTCGCCTCGTCCACAATCTGCCGTAACTTCTTGTCATCTGGCTTGGCGTGCCGCAAGAAATCGCCGACCAAAGCCATTGTTTGGGTAAAATGCCCATCAAAACCATTCACCACCACCAGAAACTCAGAATCCGTGGAATCAAAAGTCAATGTACTACCAAGTTCCTGCAATTTACCCCGAAAGACCTCAAAAGACATCGATTCCGTCGCTACGAAAGGTAGATAAGCGGACAATTTATCAAGATCACGAAGCTCCAACTGCCCCACTCCATAAGATAGTGTCAGCGAGAATATATCATTTACGGAATTATGAGTCTTATACAACGTGACAAGCGGACGCAAGGATACGACCTCGGCGTCTTTCTCAAAATCGAGAAAATGCGGTTTCAATTCTTGTACGGGTATCTTTTCCAGACGTTCCACATAAGCGGAGGAAGCATCGGAGTTCTTCGGTATAATCGGTGAATAATCCGGCTTGGGTAAGATCGTTTTTGGATAGCGTCCGGTCTTCTTCGTGACGTACATATAATTCTCCGTAAAATATTTCTTGGCGACCTCAATCACGTCTTCTCTCGACAAGGCATCGATACGGGTAACCTCATCCAAATAATCCTGCCAGCTTTTCCCTTGAGAGAAAATACGCATCATCACCTCGGCCCTTGAGTTTATGTCTTCCAATTTGGAGGCATATTCACGTTTCTGTTCCAATTTCAAGCTTTGGAACATCTCATCGCTAAAATCCCCCTCCTTAATACGGTTGATTTGTTTCCATACTAATTTCTCGGCTGCCGCATAGGTCTGGAAAAAGAACTTTGGAAATACCAACAAGCCTAATACTCCAGCCTCATTCATACTTTGGTTAACCGCCATCGCACCCATCACCTTATGATCTACCGTCAGCTTATCCAAAAATCCCGTACCATTGGAGTTATTCAATAAAGATACGGCGATATTGAGCGCAACTTGATCCGGATGATTCGCAGGAACTCCCCGGAATCCCAATGCCATAATTTTCACGAAAGGCATAGGAATACGTACGCTCACTTTCTCCCGCCCCTCAAATGGCGGAAGCGCAACGATATCCCGGTGGGGCGGCTTCCCTTTTCGTATCCGTGAAAAAGTAGATTCCAAGATTGGCAAGACCTCCTCCGTATCGAAATCCCCGCTTAAGATCAATCCCATATTGGAAGCGACATAGTATTTCTCGAAGAACCGGCGCATCTCCGAAAGACGGGGATTCTTCAAGTTCTCCGCACTTCCGATAATCGGATACGCATACGGATGCGGATAGAAATAACGCTCTGTCAATTTCTCGATGGCGACGCTAGCCATTGTGTCCCCATACATGTTCTTTTCCTCATAGACCGTCTCCAGCTCACTCTGGAAAAGACGAAATACGGGATTTACCAAACGCTCACTATTGATCTCGGCCCATTGGGAGATATATTGCGGAGAGAATGTATTGAAATATAATGTATAGTCGTAAGAAGTCCCGGCATTCAACTTCGTACCACCGAAACGAGAGATCAACCGGTCGAACTCGTTCGGTATTACATACTCAGCGGCACGTACGCTCAGGTCGTTAATGATTTGCTGCAAATGGGCACGCATCTTGGGATCCTCGGTATCCGCCAAAGCGTCATATTTTTCGGCGATAATGTCCAGCAAGACTTTCTCGGACTCATAATCGATTGTCCCGATCTTATCCGTTCCTTTAAACATCATATGCTCGAAATAATGCGCGATACCTGTGTTAGGGGAATCTTTAGCTCCGGCTTTTACAACTACGGCTCCGAATATCTTAGGTTGGCTATGGTCCTCATTCAACCATACCGTCAAATCATTACTTAATTTATGCTCTCGTACCTGTAGAAAATCTGAGGTTGACAACAGAGATCTCATGGAATCCTTTTAAGTTTATATTATTTCACAAAGATACATTTTTCAATTGGATTAATACGCTTACATTTACAAGCAATCTTAACAAAAGGGCAAATTTAACGTAGGATTGAACCTATTTTTAAGAGTAGTGTTATATCAAAAAACGATTATTATGATAAATTTAGGTAGTTGGATGAACAAAGTCCTCACCGGATGGGGTGTAGACGAGAAAATAGCGAACACATTTGACGAGGCGATCATCGCCATCTTACTAGTGGCGGTCGCTATCGGATTAGATTATTTATGCCAAGCTATTTTTGTCGGAGGGGTACGTAGTATCGTTAAGCATACGCATTATAAATGGGATACGTTATTAATTAAACGTAAGGTCGTACATTATCTCGTACATACGATTCCCGGCATTTTAGTATATGCTTTGCTCCCGATGGCTTTTATCCGAGGAAAGGAATTATTATTCATTTCCCAGAAGATTTGTGCGGTCTATATCATATTTTCCCTGCTGTTAGCGCTCAACGGTCTTCTCTTAATGATGTTGGATTTGTTTAACCAACAGGAGAAAATGAAAAACAGGCCGATGAAAGGTTTTATACAAGTATTACAAGTGCTTGTTTTCTTCGTTGGCGGCATTGTCATTATAGCGATTCTCGTCAATAAATCCCCGGCTACCCTTTTCGCCGGATTAGGTGCGTCGGCAGCTATTCTTATGTTGGTATTTAAAGATAGCATATTAGGTTTCGTGGCGGGTATACAGCTTTCGGCGAATGATATGTTGCGCCCCGGCGACTGGATCACGATGCCTTCTGCCAACGCGAACGGTATTGTTCAAGAAATAACCCTAAACACCGTGAAAGTTCAGAACTTCGATAATACGATCTCAACAATCCCGCCTTATAATCTAGTAAATAGTTCTTTCCAAAACTGGCGCGGAATGGTTGAGTCTGGAGGACGTAGGGTTATGAAGTCCATTTATCTCGATTTGAATACGATCAAGTTCTGTACACCAGAGATGCTAGATACATTCCGCAAGGAAATTCCTTTATTAGCGGATTACCAACCGGATAAGGATGTAGTACCTACAAACTCCCAAGTATTCCGTGTATATGTAGAGCGTTATCTGACAAGTCTTCCTGTCGTAAATCAAGATTTGGATTTAATTATCAGTCAACTTCAATCCACGGAATATGGTGTTCCCATCCAGATTTATTTCTTCTCCCGAAATAAAGTATGGAAAGAATATGAACGGATCCAGTCGGATATATTCGATCATTTCTTCGCTATGATTCCTAAATTTGAATTGAAAGTATATCAATATTCAGACTAAAGTACGTGTTCGAATTATTTTTCCTATCTTCGTCTCCGGATTGTCTACTTAAAGTTTAAAATCGTATTTATGAGCAAGATACAAGAATGGGTATATAATTTATTAGTTCAAATTGGGTTGATAAGCGAAAATTCCAGTTACCTAGACAATATAGTGATCTTATTACTTATTATAGCCGTCACCGTTGGGATCGATTATAGTTGCCGGTATATTTTCCTAGGTATGTTCAAACGATTAGCGAGGAAGACGAAAAATCAACTGGACGATTTAATCGTGGATCGTAAGATCATCAATAAGATGATGCATATGATCCCGGCCATATTGATTTATATATTGTTACCATTCGCCTTCTCAGCCGAAGAGACACCGAAGATTTTAATATTGCTCCAAAAACTTTGTCAGATTTATATCATAGCGGTTTCTTTAAGGTTTATAAACGCTTCCTTAAATCTGATCCACGAGATCTATAATAAAAAAGATTCCTTTAAGAACAAGCCGTTAAAAGGCTTCATACAGATCTTGCAGGTTACGGTTTTCTTTATTGGAGTGATATTGATTATCAGTATTCTTATCAATAAATCCCCGGTTTCTTTACTGGCCGGATTGGGTGCGTCTGCCGCTATCTTGATGTTGGTCTTTAAGGATACGATCTTAGGTTTCGTTGCCGGCATCCAATTATCCGCCAATGATATGCTCCGGGCCGGGGACTGGATCACGATGAGTAAATATGGTGCGGACGGCACGGTTATCGAGGTGACATTGAACGCCGTGAAAGTAAGAAACTTTGACAATACCATTACGACCATCCCTCCTTACGCCTTAGTAAGCGACGCTTTCCAAAACTGGAGAGGTATGAGCGAATCCCCGGGCCGCCGTATCAAGCGCTCTATCAATATCGATATGAACAGCGTACATTTTTGTACCCCGGAAATGCTAGAGAAATTTCGTAAGATCTCTCTTATCACGGATTACATCGACGGAAAAGAACAGGAATTATATGAATACAATGAAGAGCATCATATCGACAGTTCCATTTGGGTGAACGGACGTAGACAAACAAATCTGGGAGTCTTCCGTGCTTATCTCGTACGTTACCTAAGAAGTCTCCCGGAGGTAAGTAAGGAATTAGTCTGCATGGTAAGGCATCTACAACCGACTGATACAGGTATTCCCATCGAACTTTATTGCTTCTCATCCAATAAGGTATGGGTCGAATATGAAGGAATCCAAGCGGATATATTCGACCATGTACTTGCGGTAATACCGGAGTTCGGACTAAGCGTATTCCAAAATGTATCCGGGGCGGATTTGAAGAATATCATCATCAAACTTCCCGCCGGCTCACAACCCTCAGAGTAAATGAATTCATTTAAGTCTTACGGCTCACTCAAGACTTAAATGTCACAACCGTTTGATAAATCTGGCGGGATTCCCCCCTACAACGGTATTAGATAGGAACACACTAAGATGTCAAAAAAATATCTTAGGTGCATCGGCCGACGATCCTAAGATACTTCAGTAATGAACCTAAGATACTTTGCCTATGAAATCAGTATCGGCGTAGCCTTACGGCACTAGTAGTGTAGGGTTGTGCCTATACTGGCGTGAGGCTATGCCGATATATGTGTTTGTCCCCTTAGAATTGGAAATAAATAAACGGCTGCACTCCCGCACTCTTAAACTGAACAACAATGAAAATCGCTATCGCCAATATAGCGGCCTGTATCAATAATGGGGAACGGGTCACGACTCCTCTCAAGGCATCCTCAGAGCGTTTAGGCATAAAATGCAATACATAACCGATTACCATCAGCGCAAACACACCTTTATATCCTGAAACGAATTGCATGAACACCTCCGGATGAAAATTCGTGAAGATCTGGCGAAGCATCTCTCCCACGGCCTTCATCGAGGTAGCCCGGAACAAGATCCATCCGAAACAAACCACATGGAAAGTAATCAGGACACCTAATACCCGTCGCCAAGGCTTCATCTCGCATCCTAAGGCCTTAAAGCTACTGAAATGCCCCATGATAAACTTATGCGCAGCCAAAGCTATACCATGTAAGGCTCCCCATAAGATGAAACTAATGGAAGCCCCATGCCATAACCCGCCTAGCAGCATCGTTATCATCAGATTCATATAGGTACGAATCTTCCCCTTCCGGTTCCCCCCTAAGGATATATACAGATAATCTTTTAACCAAGAGGAAAGAGAGATATGCCAACGACGCCAAAACTCGGTAATCGTAGCCGACTGATAGGGAGAGTCGAAGTTTATATTAAAGCGGAATCCCAACAACAGAGCGATACCGATCGCCATATCCGAATAACCCGAGAAGTCACAATAAATCTGTAGCGCATACCCATAGACACCCAATAAATTCTCCACACCCGTATAAAGCAACGGAGCGTCAAAAATACGATCCACGAAATTCATACTGATATAATCCGAGATAACCGTTTTCTTGAAAAGACCACATAAGATAAGGAACAATCCCTCACCAAACTCAGATCGCGTCACCGTAGGATTCTTATACATTTGAGGGATAAAGTCCCGGGCACGAACGATTGGTCCGGCAACCAGTTGAGGAAAGAACGATACATAGAAAACATAATCGATCCAACGGTCGAGAGGTTGGATTCGTCCCCGATAAACATCTATCACATAGCTTATACTCTGGAAGGTAAAGAAAGAGATTCCTACCGGAAGGAAGATGTTCATCTTCAGCCATTCTCCCCCGGCGGCCATAGTAAACAGTTCGCCTAGGAAATTGAAATACTTGAAATACCCCAGCATACCTAGGTTTATGCAGAGACTAAGCGTAACGAATAATTTACGTTTTAATACCGATGTCGTATGCGAGATACATTGCGCTATCAAGAAATCGGAAGTAGCCGTAAATACCAGCAGCCCGAACCAAAGTCCACTACTTTTATAATAGAAATAAAGGGAAAACAGTGTCACGTAAATAATGCGAGCCAACGTATGTTTCCTTAGCGACATATAAATCATCAGGAAACCGATAAACAAGAAGAAGAACAACCCGCTACTAAACAAGATCGGGGCATTATGATGATACGTTAGGATATCTCCCAGTTTCTCCCACGTGAATTGATGATTACTAAGCCAATCTCTAAGTATATTATATTCCATATAAGATTCTTATCGGTTATTATATGATTCCATGAACGCCCTAAACAGAAGCGTTCCTTGTTCTTGATACCCTTCTTTCGTAAAGTGAATCCGATCCCGTCCCATCAAACGAGAACTATGCCATTTGCGGCACGAGTTTTTCCCTCCTGTCGTAGTGAATAAATCCCAGCAAGCGACCTCTTCTTTCTTCGCTACATTCCGGATAGCACGGGCAGCCCGCTCGGTATTATCATTACGCACATACGTTCGCTGCTTATTGACTCGCACCCTTTTGTAACATTCCGGAGGAGTCGTCAGTAAGATCGCCGTATTCGGTAGCTCCTTCTTGACGATCGCCAAGAAAGCCTCTATCTGGCCGGAAAACTCATCGGTATTAAAACGTCTGCCGAATGTCTCGTTGGTTCCCATAGAGATGATTAGTAAGGACGGTTTTAATAAAGCCAACTGACGTATATAAGCCTCGTCCGTATAATTCACATACATCGCCCCATTCACTCCGATGGAATGGTATAAGATACCCCTGCCTCCATTCTTCAGTGTCAGGCCATAATATAAATTCGTAAAGGATGAGGCCGGTCGCAATGTATTCGTGCCCTCTTTCCGTCTCGTACTCTGCAATTGTAGAGTATCGGTCAAGCAGGAGATCCGGAAAGTGTCGGCTAATACACCGGGAACACATACGGTATCCGCACGGAATGTTTGGACCGAGTCTTTCAAAGCCCCGGCAGGAAGCATGGGCATCGACTTCTCCCCTCTATATAAAATCGCCTCATTAAACTCGTATCCGGCACCATTATTCGGAGTTATCACGACATCAAAATTAATCGAGGGGGAAACAGACTTAATCCCGATCCCACCGATCCCTATCGGGGTTTTCTGGACATGCTGAATACAACGTCCGGCAATCCAATCCTTAGCGACGGATTTGATAAAGTAATCATCCGGCTCGTTGGTCTTGCTCAACTTAAAAGGAGCGATCCAGCCTCGTCCGGCATTCCCGAACGCCTGTTGGAAAAGGCGCATGACACGACCGCTTAAATGTCCGGCTTGGATATGCGAATCCCCCAACTGGACGATCGTGATAGCCGTATCTTTCCCTGCACGCAACGAATCCAGTTCATTGAAAAAATTATTCCACGCCTTACTAGAATCCGGTAAGATCAACGTATCTTTTCCCACTTTCATAGAATAAGATAAAGGAGGCAACGCTACAGTATCCCGAACCGCCAAACTATCAAGAGATACATCCCCGTTTATTCCGGCTTTAGGTTTCGGAACAGAGAAGCCCATGATCACTCCTAAAACAACCAGACTAATTAACCACTTTCTCCGCTTCATCATAAAAATCTTTTTCTGATAATAACGCTTTCAGCAAGGCATCGGCAATCTCCCGTCCACCCCTAAAGCTTAAATGCGTATAATCCTTACTAGCCCAGTTTAATTCTACGAAACGGACCATACTGTTCTCTCCTCCCATAGCACCGAATACATTCCAGAAAGGAACCCCTGCCTTTTTAGCGGCTTGCCTTTGCGCATGCAGCAAGGCTAACACGGCCGGCATCGTCTCGAATTCCCCATCGTCTTGACGGCTTCTGTCCGACACCCCCAACATCAATATATCAGCTTCCGGAAAACAAAGTTGTATATGGTTAATGACCTTTACCATCCGGCTACTATACCATCCATAATTCATCACGCTATCGCTCACGACATTCAACCCATACTGCAAGACAATCAAGTCATACGGACGGATCTTATTCAATGCTTGGCAACGGGAAACATCCAATCGCTCCAATATCATACCCGAGTTTCCCCGAAGAGAGAAATTATCGACCACGACACCTGAATGATCCTCCATAGCGACCCCTAATGCCCGGAACTCCGGAGTATTCTTAAAAGTGAAATCCGCTTCGGTGAACATCCCTTCCAACTCGTATTGGGTTACGATCGATGTGGCGGGAAGCATCTCTTGTAGGGTATCGGCGGAAGCGTTGCAAACCAAGCGCATCTCCGTATTCTTATTCTGCTCATAAATCAGTTTCAAAGAAGAGAACGTCTGAAGCTCCGGATAACGCTTAGTCGTCTTCACATGGATGGAGGCGTTTTCCTCGTTTGCCTCGAACATCATCCCAGATAAAGTATATCCATGCTCATGGTCCGTCAGCATAGACCAAGTAGTCCATCCGGAGGCACGTTGCTCCACGGTTGGACGGAACTGTGCCGCTACGGATGTGACCGGTACAAAACCAACACCCCGCCCCCCAAATTCCTTCTGCATCCCGGAACGGAAATCGGCCACCATAATATCTCCTTCGATAAAAGAATCTCCAAGGAAGGCCACACGTACCGGACGATTCAATTCCCGCCTGTTTTTTAAGGCGGCGAAGAATCGTTGCAAACCGATATGTCCAAGAGAATAGTCCTCGATATGAGCCCCCAGCGAATCCGCCCCTTGAACAGCATAGACCGCTTTGTATAACGAATCACGAAGGGCCAAAGCCGCAGAATCTATTCCGGCGGAACGCATGATAGAATCCCTTAATGCTACCGAATCTACTTGAAGGGTGTTCGCTTGTTCCAATTGTTGTTTCAAAGAATCCAAGGAGAGCTTTTCCTCTTTCACCTTGAAATCCGATAAAAGATCTACCTTTTTGATCTTATACCCGAACAATGTATCCGGAAGGCTATATAAACCAAAGCTCATCAACAACGTCAGCGACAGTAACGCTAACACTCTACCCAAATTATTATCTTTGTTCATCTAACTTTTGCTTATAAGGGGACAAAGATAGACAAGTTTACCTACCCGGAAATAATCTTCGGACAAAAAATAACCTTAAATTATCCGTTCAGGGTGGATCATCCCTTAAACGTAAGTTGAGACAAAAAGAGATGCAATAACGAAGGCTCCAGCAGCATTGGGAAAATCAATCCATAAATAGCCCCGTAGAAATGGGCATTATGATTTATGTTATCTCCTGTTTGTTTCGCCATATACTGGCAATAGGCCAGGTATAGCAAGCCGAATACGATTCCGGGGACAGGCAGCACGGCGAAAAACAAGATCTTTCCCCAAGGATCAAGGAATATAGAGGTAAATAGAACCGCCGATACCGCTCCAGACGCACCGATAGAGACATAATACGGATCATTACGTCGTTTTATCAAATCATAAAGCGAAGCCACGATCATTCCCCCGAAATAAAGAGCCAGATAAGCCCCACTGCCGAATCCCATATATCGAAACGTTCGTTCAATATAGAGACCAAATGACCAGAACGTGAACATATTCACTAGCAAATGTGTCATATCCGCATGGATAAATCCATGTGTCACGATACGATAATATTCATGATTCCGGATCGTACGATATGGGATAAACGCTAATTTCATAAATAACTCCCTATTACTAAAACAGATAAAAGAGAGAATCACTGTTATTCCAATAATTAAATAAGTAATCATATATTCTATTGTTTTTCTGATGAGCCACAAAGCAAAGCATAAATTCCGGTTTATACAAATATCAGGTATATATTATCTAAGCCAAAGGAAAAACAAGAATCCCCAAAGAAAAACAGATAACAGTAAAACCAAAGGCTTCAAAACTTTATCGCAAAAATAGCTCCTTACTTTCTTTCGATCAGGAATATTTTCCACTGCGATAACACGATTCACCTTATTCGTCCTATCAAAATAGGAAGAATATAGAATCAATATATAAAAACCGAATATTTGCAAAAGAAATAGGATGGAGACTAATGGCTTTTCATATCTTTTCTGTTTCTCTTCTATTTTGAATTGCTTTAAATCAATCTCTTTTATAACCCGAATCAATGTTTTCTTTTCTTCCAATATTAAAGAATCTAGATTCTCTGAAAAAGAAGAATCTAGACTTTTTAAATTCTCATAGTACCGGACCATACTATCAATTCTATTTCTTTCTGTATTCAAAGAACTCAATTTCATACTTTCAGCAGTCATATCTATATATGATATAGAAAAAGGGAAAAGTAAGAATGACTATGCCTAAATTTACTTCACAGATTTTACTGTTATTTTCTAAGGTACTTCACATCTTAGAGAAGCTTCTCCTGAAAAACTTCACAGGGTTGAAAGTTGTTTCCTGAACCGGTTCACAGC